>NZ_NIZW01000006.1:300000-444749 GCF_002727185.1 Rhodopirellula bahusiensis | reverse complement strand
ACAACTCACAAACGCTTAATCGTCGCCATCGCCCCCGCTATCCGGCATCGGGGCAACAGATGGGCGTTGTCGATGGGGATCGGTCTGACCTCGGTCGGTCCCCTGAAAACGGCGTGGCCCGCCGGGTGAAACTGGCCCGGCGGGCTTTTCAAATCCTTCTATAAGAATGATCAACCGACATGGCACGTGACATCAACATCAAGATCGGCGCGACCGACACGGCTTCGGCGGTGTTCGCAAAGGTCGCGAAGAACCTCAACAAAATGAACACCGGCTTGGATAAAGTCGGGACGTCGTTTCAAAGCATGGGGTCATTCTCAGGCGCGGCAGGCAGACGACTTGCCGCGGCGGGCGGTGCGATCACCGGTGCGTTTGCGATTGCCACCCGAACGTTTGCACGGTTCGATGATTCGATGGCCGCAGTCAGTGCCAAGAGCGGCGCGACCGGTGAAAGCCTGATGGGGCTGCGTGACCTGGCGAAAGAGCTTGGCAGCACAACCAAGTTTTCGGCCAGCGAAGCAGCGTCGGGGATGGAGTTTCTCGCCCAAGCCGGTTTCAAGACCGAGCAAATCATGTCAGCGATCGGTCCCGCGCTGTCGCTCGCCACGGCTGGTGGGGTGGAACTGAATGAAGCCGCCGACATCGCATCGAATGTTGCCGCCGGTTTCGGCTTGTCCGCTGACGAGTTCGGGCGGGTTGCAGACGTGATGGCCCGCGCGGCAACGTCAGCAAACACTGACATTCTGATGATGGGTGAAACGTTCAACCAATCGGCATCGATCGCAAAGACGGCAGGCCAGTCGATCGAGGAAACCGCCGCGGCTTTGGGCTTGCTGGCGAACAGTGGCGTGCAAGCGTCATCGGCGGGTACCGACATCAAGAACGTCTTGTCACGTCTCGCAGAAGGTGACGTTCAAAAGCAGATGGAAGCCTTGGGCGTGACGGTGAAGGACACCAGCGGAGAGTTCCGCCCAATGCTCGACATCATGCGGGACTTCGGCAAGCAAACCCAGAACATGGCGGGCCCCGACAAGCTCGCCCTGTCCATGGAGTTGTTCGGCAAGATCAGCGGCAAGTCCGCTTTGATCCTTTCGGATGCAGGCAACGAAGTGGACTCGATGCGGCTCAAGATGGTGGACGCCACAGTCACCGCCGACACCATGGCCGCGACCATGCAATCCGGGCTTGGTGGACTTGGCACGACGATCATGTCGTCGCTCGAGGGCGCAGCCATTGCGATTGGTGAATCCATCAAAGAACCGTTGATGGTGGCGGGCAAGGCCTTCGTGGGATTCACACGCGCCTCAACGGACTGGATCCAGAACAACCCGTCACTGGTTGCCGGGTTGGGTGCAGCGGCGTTCGCCATCACTGGCGTCGGGATCGCGGCGATTGGTGCATCCGGTGCCCTGATGTTTGCCGGAGCGACGATTGCCGGATTGCAAACGATTGTTGGCATCGCATCGGCTGGGATCACGGCCGCCCTTTCACCTATCATCGCGCCCATCGTCGGCATCGCCGTTGCGGGCGTCGGCTTGGGCGTGGTGTTTGGCGTGATGGCTTACAAGAGCGGTTTGTTGTCCGATGCGTTGGAAGAGACCACAGGAATCTTGCGTAGCCTGATGAGCGTTGCGAAACAAACGTTCGAAGGGATCACGAACGCGATCAGCGCGGGTAACTGGGGATTGGCTGCAAGCGTCGGGATGGCTGGCGTCAAGGTTGCTGTCGCAACTGGTTTAGAGGGCATCTATCACGCATTCGTGAAGCTGTCGCCGAAGCTTGCCGCAACGGTCAAAAAGTTCTTCGTGTGGTGGGTGGGTGCAGCATTTGAGGCAGCCAAAACGGTGGTGAAGATCATCACCAATCCAGCCGCCGCCGCTGCCGAAGCATTCAAGTTCCTAGCGGGTGACTCGCTAACGTTCGACATCAAGGTCCCCGAGTTCGGGAAAATGCTTCGCGAACAAAGGATTGCAGCCCAAAAGGAATTGAACGCACTCACCAAAGAGGCCAGCGAAGCCGCTTTGTTGAAACAGTCGGAGAACCCCGAAGGTAAGTCGATCGGTGAGAACTGGCTCAAAGGGGTGACCGACAAAGTTGGTGAACTGCCAGCGTTGATCGGTTCCACTCTTGGCGGTGGAGGTGGCATCGAAAAAGACGTTGCCGCGATGGCCAGCAAACTGGGTGCTGGATTCAACGAAACCTTCACTGACCAAATGAAAGGCATCGGAGGCAACTTCCCCAGCTTCAAACTCGGCGATCGAGACCAACCAATCTCGCAGCTCGGACGCTCCAAGAGCATCGAGATTCAAGCGACACAAGGCCGCTTGCTGACCGGCGGTGTCGCGAATAGCGAAAGCGAACTTCGGGCATCGGAAGCGAACCAGCGGAAACAGCAGCTCGCCAAAAACAATTCGTTGTTGGAACGTTCCAATGCTGCGTTGGACATCATCGCCAAACACATCACGAAACCTGATCCAAATAAACCGTTTGAATTGAAGGTGATCACATAATGGGAGTCTGGGAAAAATCAGCAGAAGCGTACGAGGATAACGCCAACACGTGCCGGAGCATCGCCGACGGCATGGTAGCCGGGATTGAATTCATCGCCGACATGTCGCCGCACAACCAAGAGCGAATCGTCAGACTTCATGAGGAGGGAGAGCAGTACGCGCGGGCGTTGGCTCGGATCTTCACATCGATGGCCGCGATCCACTTGTCTGAATCCGAAGTAGAGGATGACTGTTGAACGATTCAGACGAGACCGCCATCTACAACCCAAGCCCCGAGGAAATCGCCGCGGCGTGTGCGTGGATCCAATCGACTTGGTCCGACGATGATCACATCAAACGCCGACGATGCCGGCCGAAAGTATTCGATTGCGATCCCGAACAGATTCGCCGCGATGCACTGGCAAAGCTCGAAACCCGACTGACCAAGAACGAAGGGACCGTGGTGGTTGAAGACACATCACGCCGTGGCGAGGCGGTCCCGTTCGAGATGGAACCGTTGGCGTTGGGATGAATTTTGGAATTCGCTTGACACGGCAAACCAGATTCGGCAAAGTGTTGTCGTCGTTTGAGGGTAACAGCGAAAACGACTTGACCGCGGTGGTTCTCTAAAAAGCCGCGGTGACCAGTTGCAAGTATCACGTCTCAATTCAAGAGAATGACCAAGGCCAGTATTTCGGGAACAATCGAAGCGTTGATCTGCGCAGGCAGGGAGTGACGAGAAGTTCGGCGCGGTGTGATACCCGTGCTTGTTAACCGGGATGCTGGCCTTGGTCATTTAGCAAACGTCGAGTTTGCGAAAGGCTTTTCCAATGGCCAAGAAGTACCCCACCCCAGAACCCAACCCGCAGATGGTTCGCATGGGGTTTGTCCACGAGAACGTTGTTTGTGATTCGTTCGGCTATTCGTGGTCTACATGGGAGCGAGAGTTCCGGACCAAGTTCCCAGGGCGGATAACGCCAACAGGGCGATGGTTCCACGAGGATCAAGTCGTTGAGTGGTTCAAGTCCACAGCCAAGACAAGCAGCGAGGTGACGGAATGAACATCGACCCGAAAACAATAGAACCGACGCTTCGGAATCTCGACTCGTTCAGCATGGATGAGCAAGGCCAGTTGAGCTACCGCAAGAAGCGAGGCGGTGGGAACAAACGCCTTGGCTTAAGGATTGAGGAGATGTTCTTGGAAATCGTTCAGAGGCCCATGACGCTGTCCGACATCTCCCCCGAGGTGGCCGTGATGATCATCATGCGGTTGAAACGTCAAAACGCTCGAGGTCATACCGTTGGGCTTTGGTTTGAATGGTTCAAAGACAGGAACCAAGTCGCGTTTGTGCTCGGATGGGCCGAGCAGCACGACTTTTCGCAAGTTCGCGCCGGTACAAAAACTGATTGGACTCAGAACCGGCAGAACGTAGCGATGCCCGATGCGTTGCCGGTCAAGAAGTGCGACCGTTCCACAGAACAGAGCCTCACACTGAACGCGTTTCTTGATGATGAGTACATCCCGGCGAGACTGGTTGGCAAAAGCCCCAACACCATCCGCCTGTACCGCAACACTATCCGATCTTTCACCAAGTGGCTCGGAAGGGAACCAGTTGTCGGCGACCTGAACACCAAGACGGTTTCCGGCTACCTGCAATGGTTGATTGAAAACACCCAGTTGAGCCCGCACACCATCGAGAAAGAACGCACCGAGCTGACTGCGTTTTGGAACTTTGCAGCCCGCCGCGGTTGGTTGCCTGACTTCCCCGACATCTCACCAATCAACTGCCCGAAGCGTGTTCCCGATGCGTGGAGCGACGAGCAGCTTGTCGCGTTGATGAAGGCTTGCGAGGCCGACCGCGGCAACATTGGCAAAGTGCCTGCATCAAGTTTCTGGCCTGCCCTGGTGAGCATTATCTACGACACCGGGGAACGAATCGGGGCCGTGTTGGAACTGACGTTCGATGACATCGGCGAAGGCGGTTGGTTGATCGTCCGCGGCGAACACCGGAAAGGGGGAAAATCGGACAAGGGGTTCAAGCTTCGCCCGGAGACCGTGAAGCGAATCGAGGCCATCCGCCAGTACCAGAAGACCGGGCGAATCTTTGAATGGCCATACGCGAGAACATTCATCTGGAAGAAGTTCGGGGAGTGCATCGAAGATGCCGGTTTGCCGTCGAATCGTCGGACCAAGTTCCACAAGATCCGCCGATCCGCCGCAAGCGACTTTGAAGCCGCCGGAGGAAACGCCACAGCGTTGCTCGGGCATTCGGATCGGCGAACCACCGAGGCGTATTTGGATCCCCGAGTCATCAAAGAGATCCACCCGGCCGACATCGTGCCAGGGATTGGCCAGAAGGGGACAAAATTAAGTTGCCAAGATGGCAACTTAACTGAACGAACAGCGGACGAAGTCGCCGGCGAATCACCCCGCACTTCTGGGCAGATTGACCAGAAGTCCAACCAGATCGACACCGATTCGATGGTTGATCAATTCCGAGCGTTCTTGGAACAGCAAGGCAAAGGGGGTGCATCATGATCCCAGTCAGCCCGCACCTAAACGACTGGTTGAGCCGGCAGAAGGTTTGGCCGATTCGCACTCTGTTGGATTGCGTTCACAACATCCCGCACGAGTCAGTTGACGCATTCGCCAGGTCACTTTTCACGCAAACGTTTGTGTTCGTGAGGGATTCCACCTCGGGGGCTCACTTCCAACTTTGCGGGCCGATTCTTGACGAGGCGTTCGTTGCGTCATCGGAATCGGACTACCTTTCGTTCGCCACGATCGAAGTGGAGCTCGGCACCCGAGAGCAGTACGCCATCGAGGAAATCGCCAGGCGCGTTTGGTCCGAGGTCTACACACCGCTTTCGCACTTCGGTTGCGTTGCCGATGGAATTGACCACGGCAACATCAACCAAAACGACGCGGCAACGTTGAACGCCATCGAGTCATTGTCAGAGCTCGAGGAATGCGATTCACGGTTGACCGTGGTGGTGGCCGCGGCTCGCATCGACAAAGCATTGATGGAGATGGTGGAACTGTACTGCCGCGACTTGAAGCGAATGCCGTCTAAGTTCATGACGCGAACCAAGGCGGCACAGCGGGAAGGCCTGATTGATGACCGATTGCTTTCGTTTGCGTCCAAGCTGCGAACGCTTCGGAATCAGATCGTGCATGCAGACACCCGGCAAGGTTGCATGGTGTCGGGCCGATTGGCTCGCCAGACGGAACAGCTTTGCCAATTGTCCGCAGTGGTTCCCGTGTGGGGGCCGTGTTCGACAATGGACCCACAAAGGACGTTCCACCGTCGAATCTATGCCGCGATGCTTTCGGGCGTGCTGGCGTTTGAGCTGACGTTCTTCGATGACGCAGAAAACGTCCGCACGAAGTCTTTCGAATTGGTCCGCGACTACGTGTTCGACCGCCCCGTGATTGCGAGGGTGGAAGAATGATTGAACAGCAAACCAGAGGCGAACAGCTCGCAGCGTTGCGGAAGATCAAGCTGGACACGTTCAAGCACAAAGGCCGCAAGGTGTCGGGAGCGATCCAGAAAGCGACCCTGCGTGCAATCGATGATCACCAAGGCCGGGGCGATTGCTTCGCGTCTCAGTCCACGTTGGCCGATGAGGTCGGATGCGGAACCACCGCGATCGGCTTGGCCATCGCCGCGCTGATTGCCCAAGACTTGATCACGGCTGACCGTCCGCATCGGATGGCACCGAACCGGCATAGGGTGGTTTGGGGTTCCGTGTTTCGGTTGGTTGGATCAAGTCATCAAGTTGAGGACTTGATTGAGACCGCCAACCACCGAGACCCGCCCAGCGTGTCACGTTCCCCGCACAGCGTGGATCAGTCACCCGCCCTGCGTGTTTCCAGTGAGCCGCCCAGCGTGTCTCAGAGGCCCGCACAGCGGCTGCAAAACGCCCCATCAATCGCAACTTCAAACGCCCCCACCAATCGCCCTGACAACGAAGCGGAGGTGGTGTTGGTGGGCGAGCTTTATCGATGGGGCTTAAAGTCAGCCGCGGTTGCCGTTGCGGTCGCAACCCATCGAGGTTGGTCGATCGAGTTCATTCGTGAATTGTTCATCGAGGCCGGAGGCAATCGGGATCCCCAGCGATGGGAACCGGGGCAGCTTGCCAATTGGCTAACCGGCAAGACGCCGCCGCCGTTCGATGAGCACGAAGCCGCCCAGCGGGCCGCCGCTCGAATCGATGGACCCGCCAAGCGTGAAGCCAACGAGATCCGCGATTCCGTCCGGCGCGATGGGCAGTCCCGTGGCGTTGCCGAGTTCATCATCGAGGGGCTGACGTTCCGCAAATTGACCGCGGTTGACCTGGATCGTTTCGCCACCGATGCGGAGCGAGCCGCCGCGGTGCGTTTGGATGAGCTTGATCGAGAGCGGAGCGAAAAACCGTCTCACAGCGTCAACGCTCGCAGCGGTTCAGCACCGAGCGTGATTGATGAGCCACAGAACCGAGAACGTGCGTCAGTGGGTCGCACAGGACGCCAAACGAAAGACGCGGGAAATCAGACCCATGCCCGCACGCAAAATCGCGGATTGTTCCAGCGGATCCCATCGGGCAACCGTGGGACCAGAGCGTTTGATCGGAAGCGTGCGGAGCTGGTGGAGGCGTTGGGTGGTGGCTCGTGAGCGACCAGTCCCAAAAAGGGTATACCCTTTTTTTGAGGGATTAACGCGACCAAACGGGGTTTCACGCAAAAGCGAAAGTGGTGTTTCTTTTATAGGGAAACGTGCGTTTTGCGGGGTAGCGTGGGAGGCTGCTTTCAGTTTTCAAGACTAGAGCCTTCGTCCACTCGGCCACCCATCCGGAACGGGGATTTTAGCAGGCCGCCGCGACTTCGCCCAGACGAGAAGCGACTCGGGAGCGTGAGCAGTGCGGCCTTTTTTGAGGTGTCGATGTTGGCCTCGCCGGATGCCGCCGCTTCCTGGTTCGGAGCTGGCGTGGCGGAGCGACGTGCCCGACAATTCGTTTCAGGAGAAAGAGCGAAATTCTTCGGATTGGGGTGAAGAATCCGGGGGCGGTGGGCCGATGAGGGTTGTGGGGGTGGAGACATTGCGCGATGACCGAGGGGTCGATCGTGAAACACATGGCTCGCCAAATGACATTCTTGCTCGCGTCCGCTTGGACTCGCACCACGATGGTGTGGGTGTGTCTGAGCGTTTCGCTGTTGAGTGGCTGCACGCTGGTTCCGGAAACGCGTCAGCGAGACACGCTGCACAATCCCTTCCCGCAGATGAAGCGGGTTGCGGTGCTGCCTTTCTACAACCAAAGCCACCAGCCCAACGTGGATGGCGAGGCGGTCGCCCGGTCGTATTACGCCGCACTGCAGGCGATTCCCGGGTTTGAAGTGTTGCCGGTGGGCGTCACCTCGACTCAGTATCGGGCTTACTCGATGCAGTACGGTGAACCTCGTGTTGGGGCGGACTTTCAGCGTCTCGCCCAAATGATGGATGTCGAAGCGATCGTGGTCGGCTCGGTCACTGATTTCGAAGCTTACTACCCACCGCGAATGGGGATGACCGTTCACTGGTACGCTGCCAACGAAGGGTTTCACGCGATTCCTCCCGGCTATGGTTTGCCCTGGGGAACGGAGGCGGAGGAAAAGATCCCGGCCCGGATCGTTCGCGAAGCGGAATTCGAATTGGCTCGCAGCCAGCTAAAAACACAAACGCCGCAACGTTCGCCTGAAGCTTCACCGGTCGAGCAGGCGACGGAAGAAGTCACCACGCCCGATCCCGAGTTCGCTGGTGCCAATCCACTGCGAGAAGAAACAGACCCTTTCGATGAAGAGAAGCCAGCGAGTGAGAAGGTCGCCGCGGGAGTCGTTCGTTTGGTTGACCATCATTCGTATCAAGCCGAAGTGGCTCAGCATCAGGTGGTCAGTCCCATCATGGCTCCATCGATCCATGATGGAGACGTCGTTTGGGAAGAGGGCTCAGGTTGGGAAGGCGACGTGATCGTTGATGGAAACGTCGTGGATGCCAACGGCATGATGTTCGAAGAAGTGTGCGGATCCGAGCCCTTTGCCAGCGTCGCTCCTCTGCCCCCGGCATGGCCTGATCCGACGGATTTGATTCCTGATCCACCAGCGATGGCACCTCCGGCCATGATCGTTCAGCACGATCCCGTGATTTCGCACACGCGGTTGTATCGCGGTGACGACCCATACTTCACCCAGCGTTTGGCAGACTACGTTGAGACGGGGGATGATGCACGTGGGATGGCTTGGCAGGGTTATATCAAACGTAGCGATGATTTCATTCGTTTCTGTTGTCACTTGCACATCGTCGAAATGTTGGAGTCGCGTGGTGGTCGTGACCAAAGCGACCTCATACTTCGATGGCCTGTGAGCCGATACTGAGCAGCATCGCGGGAAACTCCCAGCGGAAGTTTCTCCGGTCCCGCGACATTCGCACTCAGGACGATCAAACGATGGAAAAGGAAGTCAACGTGTTAGCCTTGGTCAAAGGCGAAGAACGTTTCATCTTCTTGTTCGACGACGAGAACCGCGACGAGACCCTGCGTCAGTTGGCTCGTTTTGCTGCCAACCCTGAGTTGGACTTCTCGTGGTATGACGCCGCGATGCTGTCTCGCAAGATTCGCGACACGGTTGTGGTGGACGACGAAGTGTCGGCCAGCTCCGAATTTGATTCGCTTTCCATTGATGACTTTGTTTGATTCTTTCCGCCAGCAGTGAGCATCGGTTTTGCGAACGGCCATCACCCAATTTCTGCAGCACATGGCGACCGAACGCAATGCGTCTGAACTGACGATCAAAGCGTATCGGGAAGACTTGTTCGCTTTCGCGGAATGGATTGGGCAGACGGAAGCGGGACGAATTCAACTGGATTCGCTGACGCCGCAGCAGTTACGTCAGTTCCAAGCGGCACTTCAGCAAGCCGGCTACGCTCGCAGCACGATCTCGCGAAAATTGGCTTCGCTTCGGAGCTTTTTTAAGTTCGCGATGCGAGAAGGAATGGCGAGCAGCAATCCGGCCAAGCCACTGCGGAATCCACGAAGCAACCGCAAGTTGCCTCATGTTCTGACCAGCGATGAAGTCGGGCGGCTGTTGGTGGCTCCGCCCGCGATCAGCGAATCGGGACTTCGTGACCGAGCGATCTTGGAAACGATGTACTCGTCAGGGCTGCGTGTCAGCGAGTTGGTCGGTTTGCGAGATGGTGACCTGGATTTCTCGCAAGGCATCACACGGGTTCGCGGGAAGGGACGCAAGGAACGGATCAGCCCGCTGGGTTCCTATGCGATCAAAGCTATCCAAGCTTACGCCGGTCGTCGCAGTCGATCGCCCGAGTCAGAAAAGCTTGGCCGCGCAGCACCCATTTTTGTCAATCGATTTGGCAACATCCTGACGACTCGCAGCGTTGGTCGGATGCTGGAGAAGTACATCGCGAAAGCAGAGTTGGACGCTCGGACGAGCCCGCACACTTTGCGGCATTCGTTCGCAACTCACTTGCTGGACCGTGGCGCGGACATTCGTAGCGTGCAAGAACTGCTGGGGCACAAGTCACTGACAACGACCCAGATCTACACGCACGTCAGTGCAGCGAATCTGCGTCAAGTCTACGAGAAGGCTCACCCTCGATCGGCGTGACCTGCAGGGATGCAGGTCAGTTTCGGCGTGCCCGTCTCAGTCGCACTCAAGAGCCAGGATTTTGTCGAGCCGACGTTGGTGGCGTTCTTCGGGAGTGTAGTTGGCTCCCAAGAACGACGAGATGATCTCGAACGCCAGTTCACTTCCGATGATACGGCCGCCAATGCACAGCACGTTCATATCGTCGTGCTCGACGCCTTGGCGTGCGGAATAGGTGTCGTGACAAATCGCGGCGCGGATGCCGGTGATCTTGTTCGCCGCGACACTGACACCGACGCCACTGCCGCAAATCAAAAGACCGCGGTCTGCTTCGCCGTTGTTGATTCGCTCGGCGACTTCGACTGCAAAATCGGGGTAGTCGCAGGAGGTTTCGTCATCGGTTCCGCAATCGATCAGGCTGCTGACCTGAGATCCAAAACGCTCGACAACGAGCTGTTTCAGAGCGAAACCGGCATGGTCGCCACCAACAGCCAGGCGAATGGGCGAGACGGAATCCGCATTTTGCGACATAGGACCAAATACCGACGAAAGAACGAGCCAAAAAGGAGATGCCAAGAAGACACCACAAGATAGTCGTTTGGCGTCGATTCGTAACCGGGGCTTGGGTCCAGGTGGGAAATGGCGGACGGGGTGATTGCAAATTGCGAAATGGACATTGCAAATTGGCAATTGTGGATCGGTGGAAATCTCGCGGCTTGGTAGACCTGAATCACTTTGCAATTTGCATTGAGAAATTTGCACTTTGCAATTCCCCACCGCACCTGCACGACGGCCCCTCCGGGGCGACCGTTTGTGTTTGGGCATGGTTCTCGGGGCTTCCGCGCCGAGCTAATGACGACGGCCCCGTCCGGGGCAATGTTTAGCAAGCCGTCTAAATGAGATCGTCGTCGTCCTCATCTTCTCGGTCGGGATGCAACGGATCGTCGGCATCAAAGAACAGATCCGCCAGACCCAGTGGAACGGCATCGCCACCGAGCGTGCGTTTGCGGCGTTCTGCGAGTGATTCCAGATCGACTGCTTCGTCGCCGAGGCACTTTTCGAGAGCTTCTTGCCAAGCGACATCGTGAGCGACCGGGTGCGAAGGATTTTGCTTCATCCGTTTGATCGCAAACCGCAGCAGGTTGATACCGTCACGAGGTGAAAAATCGAGTTTCAGTTCGTGCGATCGTTGCAAGAAGTCGACCGTCAGAGCGAGCATTTCTGGTTCGGCGAACGGCAGGTGGTACTGCAGGATCGCCATCTCGTCTTGTTTGTTGGGAAAACCAACCTGCAGGGTTGGTTGCAGACGACTGAGGATGTAGTCGGGAATTTCAAACGTCGACTCGTCTTGGTTCATCGTCACGGCTGATCGGAATTCGGCCGAGGCTGGGATCGTGATGCCGGCAACAATGGATTCGACATAGCGGCGACTGTCGAAGAGCGGAGCAAGCGATGCCCACGACTTTTCGTTCATCCGGTTGCCTTCATCCAAGATGCAAACGCCGCCGGTGATCATGGCACTGACCAACGGCGAGGCGTGGTAAGCGATCTCGCCACCGCGGCTGAGCACGGGAGTGATCAGCAGGTCTTCGGGACGGGTGTCGGCGGTGCACTGGTAGATGTAGAGCGGCAAGCCCTGGCGTTTGGTCGCCGCGATGGCGAGTTGAGTCTTGCCAACTCCCGGCGAACCGATCAAACGAGGAGTGAGCGGGAGATCCGATTCATCGACGGTCAACCAGCAAGCCAACAATTGCATCAGCAATTCGTTTTGGCCAATCCAGTCACTCGCGGCGTCGTAGGGATGGGCGAGTTTGAGTTCGACGCCGCCAATTTGGACGACTTCCGGTTCACGTGCGAAGCGGTCGGAAGCGGATGCTTGCGAGGGGCGATCTTCGGATGGATTCGGCGAAGGCGAATTCATGGAGTGTCCGTCAGGGGGCTTCGGTTTTGGGAGCTTGTTTCGTCAAGTCTGAAGCATCGACGGCGCTTTCGCCACGCCCCATTGCATCGTGTTCTTTTCGAACGGCTTCCAAGATGGGATCGATGTAATTGTGCAGCGGGTGGTCGCTGAAATGATCCACCCTGAAACGCCTCAGCCCACGCAAGAAGCCGTGCCAGCGGTCGCGACGTTTTCGGATCAGTCCGAGATGGCCAATTCGTCCATTGCGGTTGATATAGACTTCGGTGCCGCAGTGCCGATAACCCATCCAGGCGGGTGGGACTCGAGTGACAACGTCGTTGTTGTTGACGTAACGGTAATGCGGCAGTTCGACGTAATTGATATAGCGTTTGTCGCCGACTCGCGGGCTGCCATAAGAAAATAGTCCTCGCGGCACCGACTTGATATGAGACAGATAGCACCGACCGGCACAGATGGTGGCCATCGCACCACCGAGTGAATGACCGCAAAACCAAACGGGTTGCTCGTTTCCGACCAACGCGGTTTCCAACATCGGCCAAAGGTCGTCGACCTCGGTCTTGAAGCCTCGGTGAACCTTCCCGGCTGTTTCAGCCAAGACCGATGCAGCGTTGGCATCCGCTCGGATATCGTTCCATTCGTTGGGTTCGGTTCCGCGACAGGCGATCACACAATCGTGATCGTTGCGAAAGCGATAGGCTTGTGAACCATCGTGGTCAAAAAACGTGACGTCGGGGAAACCAACCATGGCGGCCGCGACGGTGGCTTCTCGCTCATCGTTGTAAGCGATCATTGCCAATTCTGCGAAAAGCAATGACTTCTGCAGAAACGTCATGTCCTCGATTGAGCCTTTGACGTCGCTGTGCACGACGACGGGGACTTCGTTGGGATCCTGGACAACGCCCGCGATGGGTTTCAGTTCCAACGCATCAGATGGTTCGCTCATCTGAATAACTCCATTTCGAATGAGAAGATCAGCGTCCACATTGTGCCATACCCGTCGGCAAAGAGGGATAGGCGAGTGCGATGCAGGCGGGCCAGACGCGCACTTTTCGCGGTGAATTCACAAACCCGAACAAGCGAACCGGTGCAAAACGCGAGTCGAATCGACGGCGCTGTCGCGAGCCTGATTCCTGTGGTCAAGTCACGTCCGCCATTCAGCCTCGTGGTTGACGCTCGCAAGCGTTTTGCAAGCACGCTTCATAGGCATCGACCATCGCGGACCACCCGAATCGTTCCGTGACCTCTGCTGCATGAGTCTCGAGACGCCGACGAAGATCGGGCGACGTCAGGCAATGATGAAGGCCGTCACGAAGTGCTGCGTTTTCGTTGGCGACCAACCAACCGTTGCGTCCGTGATCGATCACATCTCGGACCGCTCCACCCGCGTCGACGGTCAAGACAGCGGTGGAGCAAGCCATCGCCTCAAGCAACGCGGAAGGGAACCCTTCATAGCGACTGGGCAGCACAAACCAATCCGCGGATTGATAGGCGGGCCAGATCGGACGAGTCCAGCCAGGGAAGTGGACTCGTGATTCGATCTTGAGTTCGCGAGCGAGTGACTCGAGCGAATTTCGCTGGCTGCCTTCGCCGTGAATCGTGAGTTCCCATTCCGGTGCAGCGTCTGGTAAGTCGGCAAGGCAGCGAATCAGTCGGTCAAATCCCTTTTCATGTTCGAGCCTGCCGACGGCCACGAGTTGCTGCGTCCGTTGTTCGGCATCAAGTTCGGCTTTCGTGTCTGCTATGTCGGTCGTTCCCGTTCGCACGAGTTCATCCTGCGATGGGGCTTCAACAGCCGACGGAATGACGAGCGTGTGACAACGAGTGCGAGCCTGCAGTGTGCCCGCAACGTCTCCGCTCAGGCATACGACTTGGTAAGCCTTCGGGTACAGGTGTCGCCGGAGGAGTTCTCGAGTGCGGCCGAGTGATTGATGCTTGGGGTCGCTTCGTTCGCTGACGACGACTGGAACACCGAGTCCACGGGTGGCGAGCAACGTCAGCCAGTTGGTGGCATCGCAAAACGAAAGGACAATGTCGAAGTTGCCAGAGCTGATCGCTGACCTCAGGTGTCGAATTCGGGTCCAAAGGGAGACTGTCCGATGAGGCGTCGACAGGACGTCGATGGCTTGCCGCGAAACGCTTGAGTCGACCTCGTGACGATCGTGGCTTCCGTCGTCCAGGGTGATCAGCGTGACGGAGTGGGCGCGGTTTGCCAGACGCGAGGCGAGGCCGGCCATCACTCGTTCGGCACCACCCCCATCGAGCGAATGGATCACGCAGGCGATTTTCATTTTCATGGGCGAGCTCGGCGTGATTTGGAATCGGATGAAGACAACTTAGTGAACGTTTATCTCACAAAGTGATGAAACGACGTCGTGCGGGAAAATTCCTCTTTGGATTCAAGGAATTATTCGGCTGCGGGTTGGTTGTTTGGATTGCAACGGTTGGCCGGGTGACTACGGTGGAACATGCACGGGGGTGTTCACGATCGACATTTGCCAAATGATCCAATCACACCTCATTCAATGAGAGAAAGCGAGCCAGCTATGTTGTCTCAAAAATCTGCCTTTTCGCGAGGTTCGAGTCGCTTGAAGCGATCGATCCAACGCCTTTTCTTGGGTTTGGCCGTTCTCGCTGGATGCGTGGCCTGCTGCGAAGAAGCCTCTGCGCAATCGCCTTACGCGTTTGGGTTCCAACCTTACGGTTTCTACCAGCCCTATGGATCGGTGTATCGATCCAGCATTCCGAACCCGCCGTATTTCGCGACCAATCCACCGGTTTACTACGGCACGCGTCACTACCGACCGTATGGTGTCAGCCCGTTTGCTTCGCCACCGGTTGTCAGTCCCGGAGCGGGTTATCGCAGCCAAGCGGCGCCGATGAACCAGCGACGCGGGTATGTCGGTCCTGTCTCGAATCCGTACATCTGCAAGGCAGGTGAGTCTTCGCCACACTTGGTGACGAAGGCCAAAACGGTCGCAACCCAGTCGAGCGAAGCGGAAACCGATTCGAACGTCGCCGCCACGTTGGTTTCCGGTTCGGCCGATTTCACTCCCGGTCAGGTTCAAACCAACCCGTTCGTGTCGACCGATTTGCAATTCGCAAAACGCTGAATCATGGGATGCTTGTTGAGCAGCATCCTGGTTGATCAGACGCTGATGTTTTCTGTGATCCATTCGGGGCGCAGAAGCTGAATCATCAGAGCTTTTTGGGCGTGCATTCGATTGCCTGCCTGCTCGATCACGTCGCTCTGTGGACCATCCATGACAGCGTCGGTGATCTCCTCGCCTCGCACGGCGGGCAAGCAATGCAGTACGCGAGCGGTCTTCGGGGCCGCTTCGAGCAACTGTTCATTGACTTGGAAATCTTTGAAAGCGGCGCGTCGAGCGATCGACTCCGCTTCCTGTCCCATGCTGGTCCACACGTCGGTGTAGATCGCATCAGCAGTTTGGACCGCGGCGATCGGATCGGCCGTTTGATTCATTTTCGCGTTGGGAAATTTCTCGGTGATACGATCGAGCCATGGTTGGTCGAGTTCGTAGCCGTCCGGGCGAGCAAGCGTGAACTGGATATCCAGCATCGCACAAGCGAGTGCGAGTGAACGTGAAACGTTGTTGCCATCACCGACGAAGACCATATGGCGACCTTTGACTTCGCCAAAGTTTTCCAGCAGCGTCAGCACATCCGCGATCGCTTGGCAGGGGTGGCAAAGATCGGTGAGGCTGTTGATGATCGGAACGGCATTGTATTCCGCGAGTTGTTCAACACGCTGATGCGATTTCGCACGACACGCTACCGCATCGACGAATTGACCGAGCACACGTGTGAAGTCCGACGGTGATTCGCGTTTTCCCCAGCCGACATCGTCACCCAAGAAAAGGCTGCTGCCACCGAGGTGGTTCATGCCTGTTTCAAAGCTGACTCGGGTTCGCAAACTTGGTTTTTCAAACAACAACGCCAGCGTGTAGCGTTCCAAGATTGCGGGCCGTTCGCCCTGTTTCAATTTGGCTTTGAGTGTTTGTGCGGTTGCCAGAATCTGATGCAACTCGTGCGGGGTCAGATCAAAGAGCGTGAGCAAGTGTCGCATCAAAGTTTCTCCGTTTCCTCGTTGGATTCGAACTCGTCCAGTTCGTTGATTTCCAGTTCAGTTTCATCTTGTTCGGTTTGGTCTTCGTCGTCCTCGCCGCCGCCTTCATCCTCGTCGTCAATCTCGTCTTCATCTTCTAAGTCGTCATCGGCTGATTCGTCGAGTTCGTCCTCTTCGAATGCATCTTCCGCTTCTGGTTCGTCGACGTCGGATTCTTCGTCTGTTTCATCGGGGGCATGTTCGTCATCGGGGTCATATGCGTCATCGGCATCGTTCTCGGACGCGATGTCGCTGGGAACTTCTGCCTCATCCGCGTTGGTTGCCGAGTCGGACGCAGGCTGCGCTAATTCCTGATTACCTTCCAACCCCGCCAGGACCGCATCGATTCGGTCAATCAAGATCGATCGTTGTTCGTCTGTTATCAGCAAAGGAGGCTGAAAGAGCACGGAATGTTCGCTGCACTGATGTGCAACGAGTTGTTCCGTTTTGGCTTGTTGGCTCCAAGCCTGTGACTCGACGTCCAACTCCAGGATCACAGTGTGGCCGCAAGCATGCAGGTCGCGAACGCATCCTCGGGTGGCAATACGTTCCGCCAGGGCGATCGCGAACGCGTCTGCTTCTATTGCTAGAGCGTCAGTTTCGATCAGCGTCGACAGGGCGGAGGAAATCAGGTGTCCGACCAAGTCACTGGACTGAGTTGTATCATCCAAATGAGAGGCCAGTGATTCCGATAGCACCAATAGACCGCCCGGGAGATCGCCGCTCAGTCCAGCGGATAGGATGACAGCGTCGGCCGAGATTCCAGCGACCATTTCATGTGCGAAAAAGTAGCCATTGCCTGCCGCGGGAAAGTCACTGTGATCGACGATCAACCGTGTGCCAGTTTCGTCACAACGTTCTCGGCAGGCGGCCCACCATTCCGCGGTCAACGGTTGGCCTACACCACTGAAGTCGACCGGCGACACCAAAGCAATCGCGGTGGATGAATCAATTCGCTCGACGAAGCGATCGGCAGGAGCGTGAACAAAGCCGGGCAGCAGCGGCCACTCATTGCCTCGCAACGATGGTTTGCCGCTCGCCATTCTCGCGACGATTCCGCGTCCGTGATCGCTGCCAACGAGGCAAAGACACTTCGGCGGCAAAGCAGCGTCACCCGCCGATTCGTCCGCTGCATTTTGTGATTGATAATGCCGACGTGCCGCGACAAGTGCATGTTCCAGTGCTTGGTCACGCGTCGATGTGGGAACGCAGTCCGCTATCGTCGACGCGTCCGCGTTGGTCAGCGTTCGCAGTTGCGCAACGACCGTTGTCCGCAACGCAGCGTCGCCGTGCCATTTCGGTTGATCGGCGAATTGGTGCAATGCGTCTCGGAACGAATTCGCACCGGTTGGCGAAAGACGTCCCGCGATCGCATTGATCCAGTTGTCACCGAGCGGGCCGTCGCCGCTGCCGGACGCGTTCACGGATGGATCTCCGTGCCCACACCGTCGGTCGTGAAAATCTCGAGCAGCAACGAATGTCGCAAACGTCCGTCGATGATGTGAACTTTCTGGACGCCGCGACCCAGCGTTTCCAAGCAAGCTTCGACCTTCGGAATCATGCCGGACTTGATCACGCCATCGGCGATCAACTGGCGAGCTTCGTCGGCGGACAAAGCCGGAATGATTGTTTGGGGATCTTCCGGATCGCGACGCACGCCGTTGACATCCGACAGAAACACGAGTTTATCAGCTCCCAACGACTGAGCGACCGCCATCGCGGCGGTGTCCGCATTGACGTTGTAGAGTTGACCTTTGTCGTCGGTGCACAACGAAGGGATCACGGCGACTTGGTCGGTGTAAGCCAAACTTTCGATCACGTCGCGGTCGACTTCGGTCACTTCACCGACGAAGCCGAGGTCATCGCCTTCGGGATCGATCAGCTTCTTGCCCTTCAGCACGCAAGTCGTTCGGGGCGACAAATTGACAGCACGGCCGCCAAAGCGTTCCATCATCTCGGTCAATTCGACGTTCAGTTCTCCTGCGAGAACTTGCTCGACAACTTCTAGCGACTTCTCATCTGTGACACGGCGGCCACGAATGAAGTGAGCTTCGATGCCCGCTTTGGCCATCGCCTCGGTGATCGCTTTGCCTCCGCCGTGCACCACGACCGGACGCAGGCCGACTGTTTCCATGAAGATCACATCCAGCAGCAAGTGCTGGAGTGCTTCCCGGTCTTCGAGCAAACTGCCGCCGAGTTTGATGACGGTCGTTTTGCCTCGAAATCGGCGGATCCAACCCATCGCTTCGATGAGTGCGTCGGCTTTCGCAATCGCTTGGTCCATGAGCGGCGTGTGTCCCTGTTGGACGGTTAATGGGTGACGAGAGAATTGATTGACGAGAATGATCGACGAAAAAAAGATGCCGGCGAGCGATTGCTGGCCGGCGTGGGCGAATTTCGTCGAAGATTGCTGGGCGGAAACCCGTCAAGTCTACGAATGGCCACGGAGCGGGTCAATCATGGCCGGCCGGTCGCCCGCGTTGCTGCATTTGTGCCTGTTTTCGGCCGATTCGCATCCCCAGCAGCCCAGTCAGGACCGCGAGGGGCAGAAAACCTGCGGCGATCGCGGTCAAACTCAATCCGCTGAATCGGAGCAAACCGAACAGTTGAGCCGACATCACGTCGCCACCTCGGACCACCGCCGTGTCCAGAAAGCCCTTGGCTTGATACAGCGTTCGGCGATCCACGACCGTGTACAAAACCTGAATCCCGGGTGCGAACACCGAGTAACTTGCTGCGCGGTGGACGACCACCAACCCCACGATCCAGTTCAGGCTGGGCCAAAACGCCAGCCCGGCGAATCCGACGACGTAGATCAACGGAAACACGCCCAGGACGATTGCCATCCCAAGACGACGCAGCAATGCAGCGGTCCCGAGCAGTTGAACGGCCAGCGTGAGGCTCAGTACCCAAAGGTTGATCTTGGACATCAAAGCGAATCGATCGGCCTTGTTCAAATTAGCTTCGCGAATGAAGTCGGCTTGTTCGCAGTAGACGGTTGTCGCGCAAGCTTGCAGTGCCAGCATGAACAAGCAGAGTCCTAGGAGGTACGGCGAATTCCAAACCGCACGGATCCCAACCCACATCGAGTGCTTTTCCTTCGGCGGGTCAGCATCATCGGTCGAGGCTAAGTCGTCGGTTGGAGGCAGATCTGCGGTCGTGCCCAGTGCGGGTGTTTCTTCGATCGGATTATCCGATTCATCGTTCGCCTGATTTTGTTTCCTCAGTGCACTCGCGAAAATTCGGCCGCATTGCTGGCACAATTCCAAAGCGACAATGCCCGCGATCAAGACGTAGGAAACATCGGCTTGTTGCGACAGCCAGGATGCAAAGGCGGATCCCGCGATGCCACCGATCGTCCCGCCAGCTGAGATGAAACCGAACAATCGTTTGGCTTGGTCGCTGCGGTAGGCGTCTGTGAAAACGCTCCACATCAACGACACGACAAACAGATTGAAGACGCTCAGCCACACGAAGTAGACGCGTCCGACCCAAGCGGCGATGTTGGGATCGCTGGCTTGCATCGCGATGAAGAACACCAGCAGGTTCAGTTCAAAGAACCGATACACGCGGCTGACCAGTCGCATGCCGCGACCAAGATTGGCGACGGAGGCGTAGATCGGCGACGCGACCAACATTGCAATGAAACTGGCGAGGAACAGCCACGGGATCTCATCACTCCCGCGAGAGAACGCTTCCGCTTCGCGAAGTGGACGGAGTTGGTAGTAGCCGCCCAGCAGGCAAAAGAACCATGCGGTGGACCAAACGAGAAGCTGGATCTCGCCCGGCCGAAAAAATTCGTCTCGCCACTCACGCAGGCGATTCACTCGGCGGTCGCCGGTTGTGGTTCCGGCGTGTCAGAAGAATCGATCGGTGCGACTGCATTCGCGTCGACCGTGTTGATCGATGGCCCGCGAACTTTCACAAAACCGGAGATTCCAACGATGATGGCGGCGAACAAGACAATGACTTTCAGCCATTTTGCTCGGTTCTGACGGATTCCCTCGAAGGCCGCACTGCGACCGACCAAAGCCGAGGCGAGGAAGAAAATGGTGAAGGCGAGCAGCATTTTGACGCCCAGCAAGCCGTGGTACAGACCGTCGCCTTTGTGGTTCGGGATCGCTCGCATGTAGTTGTAGAAACCACTGAGCAAGAACAGCAGGATGCCGCCGTGAATGAAACGCTTCCAGCGACCGGTCACGGCTTGGGCCAGGGTTTGATGGGCCTCGTCGGAAATCAATTTGGCAGACGGCAACAACACGATCAGCATGAACGCTGATCCACCGACCAAGGTGATCGCTGTGCCGACGTGGATGATTCGTGACAGGACATCCAGAGTAAACATGATCGGGCCGATCGGGTGCGAGGTGCGAAGAAACGAATCCGAGCTGAGATTTTTCAGCCAGGGATTCGCAAAGCGATTCGATGAGCCATCAATTTCGTAGTCCGTCGCCAACTGAGCAACCCCACTGCTCGACATGTATCGCTGAGCACCCACTGCCGAATCCACGCCCTCGAAACGGTTTGGTGCCTCATGCCACCTCAATCGATAGACTGGTTATGCTGTCGTCGCTGTGTGGTGCTGCTGCATCACGCCGCTCACCTTCCTGATGCTTCCTTCCCCACCTCCCCGCATCAAACGAATGTTCACTGCAACTAATTTTGCAACCGCCAAACGCGTTGGCTGTTTCACTGCACTCTTGTCACTTTTGGTATCCGGCTGCACGTCATCCAGTTCGACGTCGCAATCAAAGGACGATGGGAACACCAAACCTCGCGTTGCTTTGATCATGAAGTCGTTGGCCAACGAGTTCTTCTCAACAATGGCCAAGGGAGCTGAATCGCATCAGGCCGAGAACGCCGATCAGTACGACTTGGTCGTCAACGGCATCAAGGACGAACGCGATGTCAGCCGGCAAGTCGCATTGGTCGAAGAAATGGTCGCCAGTGGAGTCGACGCGATCGTGATCGCGCCGGCTGATTCAAAGGTCTTGGTGCCTGCGCTACGGCGAGCGATCGAAGCGGGAGTCACAGTCGTTAACATCGACAATCGTTTGGACGCGGAAGTTCTCCAGCAAGAGAACATCTCGGTTCCATTTGTCGGGCCGGACAACATGGCGGGAGCAAAAACGGTGGGAAATTATCTGGCCGCCAATCGTAAAGGAGAGAAGGTTGCGATTTTGGAAGGTATCCGTACGTCGTTCAACGCTCAACAGCGTTTGAAGGGGTTCGAGGCCGCGATGAAAGATGCCGGCATGGAAATTGTGAGCAGCCAATCTGCGGACTGGGAAATGTCTCGAGCCAACACCGTCGCATCGTCGATGCTGAGTGAGCACCCTGAAATTTCAGCGATCTTGGCTGCCAATGATTCGATGGCCCTTGGTGCGATCGCCGCGGTCAAAAGCGCGGGACGTGCCGGCGAAGTTCAGATCGTCGGATTCGACAACATTAGCGCGATCCAACAGGCTATCCAAGACGGCAAGGTCCTGGCCACCGCCGATCAACATGGCGATCAGTTGGCTGTGTTCGGAATCGAAGCGGCGCTGAAGCAACTTGGCAGCGAAAACTCAGAATCGGATTCATCGATCGAAGATGTTGAAACGCCCGTGGATCTGATCACATCCGAGACCCTGGTCAAAGAATGACGGTCGCTCTTTCTGTTCACGGGCTGACGAAACGCTACGGCAAGGTCACGGTGCTCGATGACGTCTCGATCGACTTTCATGCCGGGCATCTGCACGCGTTGCTCGGCGCCAATGGTGCTGGGAAGAGCACGTTGTGCAAGATCATCAGCGGTTTGGTCTCGGCATCAGCAGGGCAAATGTCTCTGGGCGGCGGCGACTATCAGCCTGTCAGCAAACAGGATGCGGAGGCCTGTGGAGTTCAAATTGTTCAACAAGAATTAAATTTGATCGAAACGCTGTCGGTCGCCGAGAACCTTCGGCTGGCGTCTCTTCCCAATCGGTGGGGCGTTTTGCGAATGAGCGAGCTGCATCGTTCCGCACGCGAAATATTGGATCGGTTTGGTTTGCCCGATGTCGACACGCACACGATCGTTGGCAGTTTGGGTGTTGGCAAACAACAGATGGTCGAAATTGCGGCGGCGCTGGCCCGTGACGCTCGCGTGTTGATTTTAGATGAGCCAACTGCGGCCCTTTCCGGAAGTGAATCCGAAGAGTTGTTTTCGCATCTCACCCGCATGCGTGAACAAGGCGTCGCGATTATCTACATCTCGCACCGACTCGAAGAAGTTCAGCAGTTGTCCGATGAAGTCAGCGTGCTGCGCGACGGTCGGCTCGTTACCACAGAACCCATCGCAAACATCAATCGTGAAAAGATGGTTGCTTGGATGAGTTCCGAGGAAGAAGCGGACGACGATTCCAGACAGCCAGCGGCCAGCTTTGTCAGTCATCGTCGAGAAGAGGTGGGATTGTCGGTTCAGGGAATCTCATGTGGGATGGTCAACAACGTTTCGTTCGATGTTCGTCGAGGAGAACGTTTGGGAATCGCTGGATTGGTGGGTTCCGGAAGAACGGAAATGCTGCGAGCAATTTTTGGTGCCGACGTGGCTGATTCGGGGCACGTGTCGCTGTCCGGTGGCGAGGCAGTTCGCTTCACCCATCCCAGTCAGGCCGTCGAAGCTGGTTTCGCGATGGTGACCGAAGATCGGAAGCAGAACGGGTTGCTGCTGACTCAGCCGATCCGAGCCAACACCTCGCTGGCCGCGCTTGCCACCAAATTTTCCGCCAAGGGATGGATTCGGCAAACAGCGGAGGCTGAATCAGCCAGTGCGATCCACGCGTCGTTGGAAACTCGATGCCAATCGTTGGAACAACTTGTCAGCACACTCAGCGGCGGCAACCAACAAAAGGTCGCGGTGGCCAAATGGCTGACTCGCGGTGCCGAGGTCTACCTCTTCGATGAACCGTCACGCGGGATCGATGTGGCCGCTCGCGGAAAACTGTACGAACTGTTTGAGGAATTGGCCAAACAAGGCAAGACGATCGTGATTGTGAGCAGTGATTTGGAAGAGTTGTTTGAAACGTGCGATGCGATCGCTGTCATGTCCGCCGGCAAAATGGTGACGACGTTCGAGCGAGAGAACTTCAGCGAGGATTCGATCTTGGAAGCGTCGTTTGCGGGACAGGAGTCGAAGTCGCCCGCTGGAGCATCAGACGATCAATGGAAGAATCAGGAGGTGGCACCATGAGTCGCCTGAAAGACTTCCTCAAGCAGATTGCACCGCATGTGGGATTGGTGGCAGTGTTGTTGGTGCTGGTCGCGGTTTTTTCGATGCTCAGCAACAACTTCTTTCAAATGTCGACCCTGGTTTCGATCGCGAATCAGGTGCCCGACCTGACGTTCTTGGTCGTCGGGATGACTTTGGTGCTGATTATCGGTGGAATTGACTTGTCGGTCGGGTCGCTGTTGGCGGTTTCATCGGCGGTGCTGGGTGTCTTGATGGCCAATTACGATTGGTCGATCTGGGCGGCTCTTCCGGTTGCAGTGTTGGTTGCATCGATCGGCGGAGGATTGAACGGAGCGATTTCGATTGGCTTTGGCATTCCATCGTTCATCGTCACGCTTGGAATGCTCGAGATTGCTCGCGGAGCAACCAAGGTGGTGACGGACTCGCAATCGATTTACATAGGCAGTCGGATTGAATGGTTTGGCCAACCATTGCCCGGAGCGTTTGTTTCGCCGGCGTTCATGACCGCGATCGGAACTGTCATTCTGGGGCAGCTTTTTTTGACTCGCACGGTTTGGGGGCGGTACTGCATCGCGATCGGTACCAATTCTGAAGCGGTTCGGATGTCAGGGATTCGATCGGCACCGTTGTGCATCGCGATTTTCGCGATCAGCGGCATGATGTGCGGCTTGGCGGGGTTGGCTCAAACTTCCCGGTTGTCGACCGCGGACCCGAATGCGGCGATCGGGATTGAATTGGCGGCGATTGCGGCCTGCGTGATCGGAGGGACCAGTTTGATGGGCGGCCGCGGGAACGTGGTGCGATCCTTCATCGGTGTGTTGATCATTCAGGTCTTGCAGACCGGTTTGGCTCAGGTTGGTGTGTCCGACGCCAGCAAACAAATCATCACCGGTGTGGTGATCGTGGTTGCTGTGTTGATCGACGCGCTGAGGACGCGGTGGGGCAAGACATAGATGGTTGGTGATTCATCTCGCCTTCAGTCGTCCGTGTCTTCGATCGCCATCTCGTTTTTCATGCAAGTGGCCACGATGCGGATCTTTTCGTAGGACACTTTTTCGTCGAGGGCTTCGAACACCGGACGCAGGCGTTCGTCTTCGGCGGCCATCAATGCCGCCCGAATTGCTTCGACTTCGTCGGCGGGCACCCACTGGGTTGGATCGGTGATCTTCTCTGATTGAATGTAGTCGCTGAGGTATTTGCTCACGGTCGATTCAGCGCGGTCCATCTTCTTCGCCACTTCGGCAACATCGTGCCCCTCGCGAAAAAGTTGGGAGGCTTGGACCATGGCGGCGTTGGGAGTCGTGCTTGCCCGCGGTTTGCTGGCCGTCGGTAGGGACGCGTTGGCGGATTGATCTCTGGCAAGCGGATTGTTTTCGCAGTACTGATCGATCGAATCCAAGAACAGTTGTCCGAACTCTTCGCGTTTGCGGTCGCCAATCCCTCGAATGTTGGTGAGTTTGTCTATCGAAGTTGGACGAACACGAGCCAATTCGCGAAGGACGGCGTCGCCGAAGATCACGTAGGCTGGAACACCTCGTTCCGACGCCATCTCACTGCGAAGGGATCGCAAGTGATCAAACAATTCGCGATCGACGCCTTCCCATGATTCGTTTGCGGCGGGACGACGGGATGAGCTTTTGGCGGCGACCTTCGTCAACGTCACAGTGCCTTCTCGTTTGAGCAACGCACGACCGGATGCGGTCAGACGGAGTGATTGATACTCACCGGTTCGGATCAAATGGTTCTGAGAAATCAGTTGCTCGATCCAAGTGCGAACTGCCGTGGCACCTTCGTTCGAAAGCAGGTTGTAGGTGCTGAGCTGATCATGGCCGGCCTGGATCACTTTTTGGTCTCGTGAGCCGGTGAGAACTTTGACCGTGTGTCCGGCGCCGTACCGCTCTTTCAGACGAACCACGCACGACAGGATCTTTTGTGCCAGCGTGATCGGATCTTCCACGACATCGAGTTCGCCGAGACAAACATCGCATGCGTTGCAGTTGTCCGAGTCGTATTCCTGACCAAAGTATTCGACCAGTGACGCGTGTCTGCACTGCACGCCGTTGCACAACGCCGCCATCGACTCAACCGAACTCATCGCGGATTGGAAGTTGTTGCGGTCGCCGTTTTCCAGGATCCGTTTCCACGACATCAAGTCGCCGCCGCTGTGGATCAGGACGCATTCGGCCGCGAGCCCATCACGCCCGGCACGGCCGCTTTCTTGTTGGTAGTGTTCGATCGACTTGGGCATCCCGGCGTGGATCACAAACCGCACGTTGGATTTGTCGATCCCCATTCCGAACGCGACTGTGGCCACGATGACGTCGACCTTCTCTTGGATGAAGGCTTCCTGGTTCGCTTGGCGCACTTCATCAGGGAGTCCCGCATGATATGGGAGTGTTCGAACGCCCACGGCCTCCAGCGCGCCCGCGGTTTGTTCAACTTCTTTGCGAGTGATGCAGTACACAACGCCTGATTCGCCCGGGTGTTGCTGGATGCACTGCTGAATCTGATTCAGTTTGCCGTCGCTACGCATCATTCGATACGTCAGGTTGGGGCGGTCGAAGTCACCAACCAATACACGCGGATCATGCAGTTGCAGTTGTTCCGCAATGTCATCGCGAACTTGTTCGGAGGCGGTCGCGGTGAAGGCGTGCACGGATGCGGATGGGAATTGTTCCTTGAGAATTCGCAAGCCGCGGTACTCGGGACGAAAGTCGTGTCCCCAGTTGCTGACGCAGTGTGCTTCGTCGATCGCGAAAAAGGAGATCGGCAGGCTGCGAAGAAAGTCGAGTGTCTTGGGCGTGAGCAAGCGTTCCGGAGCCAGGTAAAGAATCTTGATCTCACCGCGACGAATCCGTTCCGCCGTTTCTCGTTTCTGTTCCATCGATTGGGTGCTGTTGACCAGAGCCGCCGAGACACCGTTGCTGGTCAACGCGTCGACCTGATCCTTCATCAACGAGATCAAAGGTGAAACGACCACGGACATTCCATCGCGAACGAGCGCGGGAACTTGGTAGCACAGCGATTTGCCGCCGCCGGTCGGGAGCACGACCAAGCTGTCGCGGCCGCGGATCACATCCTGAACCGCATCGGCCTGCAAGGGTCGGAACGAGTCATAACCCCAGACCGATTCGAGGACCGAATGAGCTTGGTCCATTTCGGCATTGGGAGACGTGGAATGGGCGGTGGTCGAGAGCGATTCAGAAGGCGACGACATCCGGGGACTCACTGCGATCGTTCGAAGAAAGAGATCGAACAGGTTAGCAGTTTCGCTCGAGAATGTCGTTCACTCGATCGAGGGTGCTCAGCCGCGACCCATCTTGGCTCGTGCGCGATGCAGCAGCGGACCGATCGTGTTTTCGCTCAATCCGACCGCTTGGCTGATCTCTTGGTACGACTTGCCTTCCAAGTGGTACATCCGCACGACGCTGGCTTCTTTGGGGTCCAAACGCATCAGCAGGTGCTCGACTTCTTCCGCGTTTTCGATTCGCTGGAGTTCACCATTGATTTGCGTTGGTGCTGCGTGACCATTGGCGATCCCGTTGACGGTATTTCCATTGGCCAAAGAGCTTCCGTTGGATGACGCCGGATGGTGATTTCCAGAAGCCGCCGATGTGGCAGTCAAACGGCGAACCACAACGCGTCGCGCAACAATGGTCAGGTAAGTCGCCAGCGAGCATTGCCGTCGGAAGCGTCGAAGCACGGCAAAATCATGCCGAACGATGACCAGGAACACTTCCGCGACCATGTCATCTCGGGTTGGTTCGTCCATCGAAAGGCTGCGGCCAATCGCGGTCCGATTGACGACATGGACAACCAGGCCAACAAATCGATCGACGAAGTCTTGCCACGCCCGGGGTTCCCGGTCGAGACAACGTTGCAGTAGCTGACGATCGACGTCGGATAGGCTCACAGTGATGGTCCGGAAGATGAGAAGATTTGAGCCTGTGGGCTCTGGACTGAAGGCTGAGGGTCCGTCACAAGCCGCGTAACCATGTTAGATGGACGGGGGTTCGGTGGCAAGTTTTTCGCGGAAGATTGGGTTTGCAACGCTTGGCATCCCAAATCGTCGACCGCGAACCATTGGAGCCGATATTTGCGGCAGAAAGTTCCCTTTCCGGGCGAATCAGACGGCCATCTTCGGACTCGGTGGGCGGGCAGTTCCGATTGCGAGGACTTTGCCGATTCCTGTGAGCTCGAAATTCAAGGGATTGACCCCGCATTGGGGACCCCAGGCAGCCTGTTGCAAAATGGAACGTAGGGTTCCACGTCTCGACAACGATGTCTCGCAGAATACCGGCTATGAACGACCAAATGGTTCCCAGCAATCTCGCCAACCACAGCATGCCAGCCATGGTGCCCGTAACCGTACGCTCTCCCGCCAAGGACGTGGCGGACAACGATCTCGCACAAGCAAATCCACCACAAACTGGTGATTCCAAACCCGATGCAACGCCGGCGGACGCCGCCCACTCGGCGTCACGATTGAGCGAGTTGCTGATGGGATTGGGTGAAGCCGCGACGGGACAGCTTCCCGGTGTGGTCGAGCCCGTGTTGGACGCAAATTCCACTTCGGATTCGCATACGAACGCTACTGCCGAAGACACTCGCCCGTTTGAAAATCATTTGGCCATGGCTCGGTTGGGCATGGCGACGTCTTTGTTTTACGCCTTGCGAACCAAGCACGCACCCACGGCTGCGCACAGCTTGCGAGTGGCTCTCGCGTGTTCGGCGTGGTGCGAGCGTTTGGGATTGGCCGACGAAGTTCGAGATCGGATTGAAGTCGCCGCGTTGCTACACGACATTGGCAAAATTGGAATCCCCGATCGTATCCTTCGAAAGCCTGGCAAGCTCAGTATCGAAGAACAATTGACGATGGATTGCTGCTCCGAACTCGGTTGCGAGATTCTGCGTGGTTGCACCGCTGACCAATCATTGCTGAACATCGTGAAGTATTGCGGCGTTTGGTACGACTCACGCCGACAAGAAGACCATGTTCGCGGCGACGCGTTGCCGATGGGCGCACGCATGATGTCGATCGCCGGTGCGTTTGATGCGATGACAACGGATCAAGTCTATCGTTCGGCACTCAGTCGTGAACGAGCGTTGCAGGAGTTGTTCCGTGGCAGCGGAACACAATTCGACCCAGAGCTGACTCGAGATTTCGCGACGATGTTGGAACGTCGTCCCGAGTTGTTGCACAGCAGTGTTGTGAACCGGTGGTTGCAAAAGCTAGACGCGAATTCGCCAGATTTCCTGGGAGCGATGCGAACGGGCCACCCGACTGAGCTGCATGATAATGCTTTGGTTCAATCTGCGGCGGCTTGGCAAGGCGAGACGCCGGCAATCATGCCGTACTATCAAGCTCTTGGTGACCAACTTCGAGACGGAGTCGCATTCACTGACAGTGAAGGGCAAGTCACCTTCTGGAATGAAACATTGGCTCGGATGACTGGTGTGGCCGCCGAAGCGATGGTCGGACGTCATTGGGATGTCGATACGCTCGGAATGGTGGAGGAATCTGGCAACGAAACGGCTGTTTGTCCTGTCGCGGATAGTTTGCGATTGCAGACCACGGTGACTCGTACGATGAAAGTGATCCATGGAAGTGTATCGCGAGATGTTCTGCTGCAAGTCAGTCCCGTTCACGATCCGTACGGTGGCGGAGCGCTGGTTGTCGTTCGCGATATGTCAGACCGCAACAAACTTCAAAGTCAGATCCAAACGCTCCATAAAAAAGCCACCAGCGATCCGCTGACGGGCATCGCTAACCGAGCTGAATTTGACAGCCGACTGGTTCGTGCGACGGCCGATGCGAAGAAGAACAACGTGACGTTTAGTCTGATCATCTGTGACATCGATCACTTCAAGCAGGTCAACGATATTCACGGTCACCCGGCCGGCGATGAAGCGCTGGTTCAGTTCGCTCGCGTGTTGGAAAGCCACACACGGGACGAAGATTTGGTGGCTCGTTACGGTGGCGAAGAATTCGTCTTCTTGGCGATCAACAGCGACAACGCAACTGCGGCGCGACGCGCCGAACAGATCCGAAAAGCGATCGAAGTCACTCCGCTGGACGGGCTCAAGGGCGAATCGGTCACGGTTAGCTTTGGAGTCACCGAGTATCAAACCGGAGATGCGGCGGACACCATTTTGGCACGATCCGACCGTGCATTGCTGCAGGCGAAAGAGAACGGACGCAATCGGGTTGTGCAACTCGGATCAGGAATTCACCAAGACGACGAGGTGGACGCGCGACCAAGTTGGTTCCGCTGGTTGACTTCATCGAAGTCAGACGACAGCAACGAATTCCAATTGGTCACTCCCGTGCCAACTGATTTGGCAGTCGAGAAACTTCGCGGGTTCATCTCGGATCATCGGGCTGAGATCATTCAGGTCACCGGCAATGTCGTCTCGCTTCGTATCGTCGCGCAGGGCGCAGGCAAGGGGCGGCGAGCAAGCGATCATCAAATGACTCTGCATGTGCTGATTCACCTGAACGAAAAACAGGGGAAACGCAACCGAAACGACAACAGCGTGACGCAGACGTCCATGCGAGTCAGCATTCAACCGGTTCGAAATCGCGACCGTCGCAGTCGCGACCTGCAGCCTTGCGTTCGCGAAGTGCTCGGTAGTCTGAAAAGCTATTTGATGGCTGAGATGGTTCAGAACAGCGACGACTGAATGTCGCCGCCACCTCCCGTGAGGATGTGAACGAGCAAAACCTTCGTTTGTTCGCCGATCCCAGGCGAGTTGCTCTCACGAGGCCCGGCGACGTTGAGGTTGTCGGGGCGAATGTCCTGGAGCCAAGTCCGGATACGCTTCGCAGCAGTCTTCGGAGATGCCAAATCCACCGCCAGAAACGGTCGAGTTTCGCGTCGGCAGATCCGCTTTGTCAGTGCCGTGCCACCAGAGATGCGGTCGCGATAAAGAATCAGCGTCGCGTCGGTGTCGATCACGTTTTGCTCGGTCCGATCCGGGTAATGCCGCGACGCGTGTTCTTGCAGCATGTAGCGGTCTGGGATGCGACCGTCTTCCGCAATCCGGCCGGCCGGGCACCAACCCCCGTGCGGCAAGTCCAGCTCAATGGCCGCGTCCAATGCACCTCGGTCCACACCGGTTTGTCCGCCGGAAATGATCCAGAGGGGCTTGAAGGCATCGGTCGATTGCGGAGCAGGTTTCGGCATGTGGCGATGATAGCACGCCGCTTGGTTCTGGGAATTGCGAAGCTTTCACCGTGAGGTTGTGTTGGTGATCGCGACAGGCCGAAGGGGCGTCACGCTAAGGAAAAGTCAGGGTGGGTCGTACCCGCCGGGATTCCAGGGATGGCATCGGCCGATGCGTCGGATGGCTCGCCATATGCCGCGTATCGGACCGTGTTTTTGGATGGATTCGATTGCGTAAGCACTGCACGTGGGAGTGAACCGGCAACTGGGACCCATCATCGGACTGATCACGACTTGGTACCATCGGATGCACAGCACAAACGTCGAGATCGCCAGTCGAGACAAGAAGCCTCGTGAGACTGTTGGCGCAGACTCAGGTGGTGTGACGTCCGATGTGCAGTCCGTGCCTGCAGTGTCGGCTGCGTGACCGTCATCCGTCCTCGTGTGTTCAGAGTCGAGGCTATCTCGCTCGAAGTTTCTTTGTTCTTCCCGCAACCGATTTGCCATGTCAACGAATGATACGGATTCTCAATCCACTGCCAAACCGTCCGCCTCAGATGCATCCGGTCGCACACGACGCGAGGCCATTGTCACTGTCGAACCCGATCGCAGTTTGATCGATCCTTCTGCTTTTGTCGCACCCAACGCAACGGTGTTGGGGGAAGTTTACATCGCCGCCGACGTCAGCATCTGGTTCGGAGCGGTGATGCGTGGTGATACAGAAAAGATCGTGATCGGTCGGCAAAGCAACGTTCAAGACCAATGCGTGCTGCATTGTGACCCAGGGATGCCTTGCGTGATAGGCGAGCGAGTGACGGTGGGGCACTCCGCGATCGTTCACGGTGCCACCGTTGAAGACGATGCGTTGATCGGGATTGGGGCGATCGTCTTGAACGGAGCCACGATTGGCAAAGGTGCAATCGTCGCCGCTGGAGCTCTCGTGACCGAAGGCACCGTGATCCCGCCGGGCATGTTGGCTGTTGGAACACCAGCGAAACCGATCAAGGAAGTCAGCGACTCACTGCGTGAACGATCGCTCGAAGGGGCTCAGCACTATGTGAGATTGGGCCGTCGCTATCGAACGGAGTTTGTCGATACAAACGGCACATCCAGCAAGGTCGATTGATGGCCCCTGTTTGGTGGCCTGGTTTATTGAACACGCGAAGATTCTTCGGCTCGTGCGTTGGGGGCGTCCTAGTGTTGGGGGAATATTCTCTGAATCCTCTTTTTGAGCCCGTGTTCCAACATGTCAGCTGCTCCAATTCCGTGGAAACACATTCGCAATATCTTGGTTCTGTTCGCACCGGTTTGGGGCGGAGCAGCCGTTTTGTTTGGAGTGCTGGGCCTTGGAACGGCGCTGCTCTCGAGTGACCGCTGGGCCGCGCGTCAGCCGCTTGTGCTTCGTGACGAAGCGACCGGAGCAGTTGATCGTTTGGGGCGATTCTCCAGTCAAACGGATCTGAAAGCGGCCCAAGAAACGTTGCTTGAAATGGCACGCAATCCCGAAGTGGTCGCCGCCGCTCTGCGCGACGTCGGACCCGTCGGCGGAGGAGAAGATGAGTCCTACCCATCGACGACGTTGGTCGACACCGTCGCGAATCGACGCGTCAACGTTGTTGCACCTCAAGGCAGCGAGTTCGGCAACAGCGAATTGGTTTATTTGAAGGTCGAAGCTGAGTCGCCCGAGCGTGCCTCTGACTTCTGCCGTGCGTTGCTGGACAATTTGAGCAGCCATCTTCGAACCGTTCGCCGGATTCGAGCCGACAGTGTGATTGTCGAACTCACGAATTCTCGTGATCTGACGCGGCAAAAACTGGATACTGTCCTAACGAAAATGAATGAAGTGGAAGTCCGGTTCGGATCGGACTTGAGCGAACTGCGAAACCTAAACGATGCCATTTCGGGCGATGGTGCCAACCGCCGCACCATGGAAGAGAACGCGAAAGAACTTCAATTGGCGGAATTGGAACTCGAACGACTCAACGCTCTGCAGCAACTGTTGATCGCGGGTTCGCAAGACCCACGTCAGTTGTTGGTCAGCGGAGATGAATTGCTGTCCAGCCAGCCTTCGCTACAACGATTGAAAGATGGTTTGATTGACGCACAGATCGAATCCAGTCGATTGGCCAGTGTTTACACCGAATTGCATCCGCGTCGTCGTTCAGCAATCACCACCGAACGCGAGATCACGTCTCGGATGTTGGAAGAAGCGAAGGCGGCCGTTCGTGCGATGAAGCCGACTTTGGTGCTCGCTCGCGATCGTGTTCAACGTCTCAGAAACAAACAAGATCAGCTGCATGAAAAGCTGAGCCGATTGGCTGGCGTACGAACAAGCTATTCAAAACTCGACAGCGACGCCGAGGCTTTGACGCAGCAACTCGCTGAAGCCGAAGCAGCGTTGGGCGAAGCTCAAGCGAGCCGATCCGCTGCCCTTTCGACAAACCTGTTGGCAGAATTGGGGCCACCCCAAATCGGTGATTCACCCGAAGGTATGTCAGGCGTCTCGGTCACCTTCGGATCACTGTTCGCCGGATTGGTATTCGGTTTGGGAACCGTGTTCTTGATCGCTCCGGGACCACAAGGCCCGAGTGCTGGACGTCGTTGGAGTGACCGTTTGACGGGACGTCGTGCGACGGATCACATGCCTCCTGAAATGGCTGCACAAGTCACCTCGGTACCTCCGGACGGAAACGATCGCCGTCGTGGTTCGTCGCGTGATTAAGCGACGAACTCGATCGATGTAAACGCAAAACACCTCGCCGAGTTGACTCGACGAGGTGTTTCTTTTGCTATCGCAATGCTCGGACGGTCGTTGCCGATCAAGCGTTTTTGCGAGTGCTAAATTCAGGCACCCGTTGCAGGTGCGTCAACGCAACCGTCGCACTGGCAGCTTTCGCAACTGCAGTTGTCGCAGTCGACGGCTTCGTCCAGGCAACAGTTGCAATCCGCGTCACACTGACCGCAAATGCAGGCTGCTGTGATCGCTGAAGTAAGGCTGTCGCTCGTTGCGACTGACTCACTCGCGGTGGCTTCGCAGGACGAACCGGCACAGCAACTCATTTTCGTTGCGGCGGTGTCGCTTGCTGCCGTTTCGCAGGCATCGCATTCACATGCCTCACACGAGCAGTTGTCGCATGCGACATCTTCGTTTAGGCAGCAATCGCAGCCTGCTTCGCACTGACCGCAGGGGCAAACCTCGCCGCGAAGGGTCGACGCATTGTCACTCGAGACGGCGCTTCGGGCGGCAAACAAAATCGCAACTCCCACCAACACGGTGGCAGCAAACATCATGGAACTACGTAACATCATGGGCTCCTATCGAACCAAAACTCAATTGAAAATTCAAACAAAACTGTCAGTCAGATCAGTCTTGAATTTCAATTCAGCCAGCGGCACAAAAGAGCGCAGCGGTCCTGAGACGTCGCGGCAATTTGCAGCGACGAACTCGGTCGCCAATCCATCGAGTGGGTTAGCGATGGAAGCAGCAAATCCTCGAACAAGCCAATCGGCACGTTCAGAGCAACGGGCTGGTCATCGACCGTGAGCACGCGTGAACTCACCCACGAGTCGGTCAAAGTTGACCGAACTTCGCAGTCGCATTGGGACGTCCATACACAGGAACAACTGGACTGAAACTCCGATGTCCCTGATTCAGTGCAACCCGATGCGGTCGATTGGCAGCACGAACTGGTGACAGGAGCAACCGTTGCACAGCAACCGGTCGCCACCGAGCCTTCCTCTGAAACCGACGCGGCACAGCAACATGGTGGCTGCAGCATTGGCCAAACGCACAGCGCGAGCACAGCCAGCAAAACTGGCGCTCGGAATGCGGTTCGGTTCAATGTGGTCGGTCTCATAGATTCCTTTATACGCGGCGAGACTGCTTTGGGTCGAGAGAAATTCCTCAACAGGCGTCCGTCGAGGTATCTCAATCAATCGCGGTTGCCACGTTTTAAATGGCGAAAACGGCCTCCGATCCGCCATTTTAAACGGCGAATCAAGTGGTCACCAATGGCTTCGCCAACTTGTTGGGGCAATTTATTAGCAACGCTTAAGCCTGGTTGGCCGAATTGCGTTAGCACCGGTTTCTACGAAGCAACTGGGCCATCGGCCAATTAGCTCAGACTGAAAAGGTCATTGGCCCTCGCAACTGTTGGTATCAAGACGCAGTCTGCGGAAGCGAAACGTTCCGAGACGCTCCGTTGCTGTCGACGACAACGATACGCCGAATGTCGGTGCCCGGCTTCATGTCCTGGATTTGATCGAAAGTGAGATCGATTGTTTTTGGATGGTCATCGGCTCCCGCGTCATGCGAACCGTACTCGCGAAAAGTCTCGATTCGATCTTTGGAATGGAAGCCAATCCATGGAATGCCGGAGTCGCTTTTGATTCGTACCAATTGTGCCTCTTCATCAACTTCGACACTTGGTCGTGACCTCGATCGACCAGATGACTCCGTCGTTGCGGCGTTGAGCTGAAACCATGGGCTCCAGCGTAGGAACGAGGCACTGACCGGAGAGAAGTAGGCTTCTTGTTCGGGTGAAAATTTGCGGGTCTGTTTGTTTTGGTTGCTGGGTGGATCAGCGAACGTGAACACGCGATGGAAGTGATCAAACCCTCGCGTCATGATGCCCATGTTGTCGGTGCAGTGCGGCAGTCCCATCGCGTGGCCGGTCTCGTGCAACGTGGCTCCGATCGTGGTCGAAGCCAACGCCCAAATCGTTCCTCGGAATGCACTGTCGTCGTGAACGTGAGTTGCATCGACCGCGGCGTTGTCTTGAAAGACATCCATCGCGGATTGAATGTCACGCGGCCAACAAAACACCGACGCACTGCCGAACAATCCCAGGTTGGCCCCACCAAGAGCGGTGTGTCCGAGCATCTTTCCGGTGCGAGGGTCTTTGCGTGTGTAGGCGGCCAGTACAACGTTCTTTGCGAGCCGGTCAGGGTGTTCATTGTTGATCCAACGACGGACTTGTTGCCACCAACGGTTGTTATCGGCTTGTGCGTAGTAGTCCTGCTTGTCTTCGTCGCCTTTCCAAGTGTGAACGACGACCTGCCCGCTTTCGTCGTGTTCCAAAGCAAAGGTTCGCGGACCGTAGCCCAAGTCCTTCATTCTTTCGGCGGTGAAAGTTTGCATCAGCAACGCCGCGGTGCGAAGTCGGTTCGCGTAGTCTTGTGTGACGGAATCATCCGGCGCCGCAAAGTCGGTTTCACCTGACTGGTCGGTCATCCAAATCAATCGCACGTAATGCGGATTGTTTTGTGGTTTGTAGGTCAGGACCAATTCGGTTGCCGGAGCCGAGCCGTGCTTCAATTGGATTGCGTTTTTTCCCTCCGATAGTTCCACCAACGCTTTGAAACGCTTGCCGTCGGTCAGCACTTTGACCTCATTTGCACCTGCCGGGGCATTTTTGTTGACGATCGTCATAGGAGCGTCATTTTCAGACGGCACCGTGCCTCGCAGAAGGACAACGCTGTACTGGACTTCGGATCCGGTTTCGTGGTTCTCGACCTGGATTGCAGAATCAGAATTGCTAGCAATCGCAGCGTTCGGGTTGGCGATCGATGAGGCGAACGTCAAAGCGATCAAAAACGCCGACGGAAGCGCGGCGGCCTGAGATGGGCGGAAGCGGGGAAGTTTCATTGGAAACGAACCGTTTTTCAGATTGTGTGGTGGACGTCAGTGAATTGGTTTCCGCAATTCAATTGGCACCAGAATCGAAGTTCCGCCAGGCTCGTGCCGCCAATCTCAGTTGCGTCGCGAAGTCCGTGCCGATGTGCAAAACGAAATTCGTGACCAGCAGTCTACTTCGCGGGTCCGCTTGAATTGAATCGGGCTTGCCCGTTGCGAGACTGTTTCTCGCTGGCCATCGTTTCCACGCCCTCGGATTTGGCATAGAATCCCGTGCGTCCACGTCTTACTCCACCCACTGAAGCGTTGCACCATGAAGGCATTGTTGCTGACCGAATACAAAAACATGCAAGTGACGGACGTGGATGAGCCTGAGGTCGGGCCCGATGACGTCTTGGTCCAAGTCGAAGCGTGTGGGATCTGCGGCAGTGACATTCACGGGTACGACGGCAGCACCGGCCGGCGCATTCCGCCCTTGGTGATGGGGCACGAAGCCGCTGGTGTGGTGGTGCAGGTCGGCGAGAACGTCAACGATTTGGAGCTCGGTGCTCGCGTGACGTTTGACTCCATGGTGTCTTGTGGAAACTGCGATTTCTGCCGCGAAGGACACGGAAACCTTTGCGACAACCGGATGGTTCTCGGCGTTTCGTGCGGTGACTATCGACGTCACGGTGCATTCGCGGAGCGAATCTCGGTGCCCCGCCGAATTGTCTATCGATTACCGGACACCCTGCCCTTCGAGCACGCTGCATTGGTGGAAGCGGTCAGCGTCGCGGTTCACGCGGCGGAAGTCACGCCAATCAAGCTGGGTGACACCGCCGTTGTGGTTGGCGCCGGTATGATCGGATTGTTGGCGGTTCAAGCGGTTCGTGCGGCCGGTGCAACTCAAGTCATCGCTGTCGATTTGAATGACAAACGCTTGGAAACAGCCGGTGCGTTGGGAGCCGATGTTTTGTTGCGGGCCGATCAAGTCGACGTTCCCGCAAAAGTCCGAGAACTGACCGGTGGCCGCGGTGCGGATGTGGCGTTGGAAGTGGTCGGTGCCACACCCACGGTCAAAACTGCAATTGAATCGGTTCGCAAAGGCGGATCGGTCACCTTGGTCGGCAACGTGTCACCAACCATCGAGCTGCCACTGCAATCGGTCGTCACTCGAGAAATTCGGTTGCAAGGCACCTGTGGATGCAATGGTGAGTACCCACAGTGCATCGATTTGATGAATCGTGGCGTCATCAACGTCGAACCCTTGATCACTGCCAAAATTTCTTTGGCGGATGGTCCGAAATGGTTTGACCGCTTGCACGCCGGTGATGCGGAGCAAATGAAGGTGTTGGTTTGCCCTCGATCGGAATGAGATCCGAAAACCAGATGGCATTTCGACGTTGACATTGATGGCGGCGTGAAACTAATTTCCCACCGTCACGTTTCGCTGACTACCCATTGACCGATTCAGGACAAAAGATGAGCGACCCGTTTGCAAGCCGAATGCGCTCGTATCCGACTCAGGAGCCTTCTTCGGTACGGCCCGAGCGGCTTCGTCGGCCTCTGTCGATTGTCACTCCGCTGCATTACACGCCGTCCTACGACTATCCCTTGGTGGTCTGGCTCCATCACGGCGGCCACAATGAATTGCAGGTCGAACAAGTCCTCCCGCACGTCAGCGTTCGCAACTACGTCGGTGTCGGTGTCCGCGGAAACCAAGCCACGGATGTTCGCGGTTGGGGATTCGATTGGTCGGAAGGAACGTCAGCGATTGCATCCGCTCGTGATGCTGTGATGGAAGCGATCGAACATGCCCAGTCGGAAATGTCGATTCACTGCGATCGCATTTTGATTGCCGGATACGGCAGCGGCGCCACAATGGCTTGCCGAATCGCGTTGATGGAACCCGATCGATTTGGCGGGGTCGCGATGATGGGTGGTCATTTCCCGTCCAGTCAAAGCGTGATGCGGGAGTATCATCGGCTTCGCGAACGCAGGTTGCCGATTTTGTGGCAGCAAGCCATCAATGGCGTCGACGATTGCCCCGAACAACTCAAGCGTGGCATCATTGCCGCGGAAACCATCCGGGCTCGTGTTGAAATTCGCCAGTACCGAGGTGATGATGTCATGAACGCGGTGGCGTTGCGTGACATTGACCAATGGTGTTTTGATACCATCGTGCAACCACGCACCGAGTCCACCGCGGAAAATTCGACGGTTCGTCCCAACGAGGGATTGTCACCGATCGATTTCTCCGCCAATTGATCGCTACTTGATGAACACCCCTGCCCAGTCGGATAGCTCCACCTCGACCGCGAAAATCCTAGTTGTGGATGATGACGCGGAAATCATCGAGTCGGTTTCGTACGCGTTGGAATCTAACGGCTACGAAGTGGTGGTCGCGCGAGATGGCAATCAAGCACTCGCGTTGGCCGAGTGTGAGAATCCGCAGTTGATGATCTTGGACATGATGATGCCCAAGCGAAGCGGATTCTTGGTTCTCGAAAAGATGCGACGCGAAAACGAGCTGCCCGTCCCCGTGATCATGATCACGGGCAACGAAGGCAGTCGCCATCAAGCGTACGCGGAATTGCTTGGTGTGAGTGAATACATCCGCAAACCATTCGCGATCGAAAAACTTCTGGAAGCGGTTCATCGATTGCTGAAGTAGGTCTCAGGTTGCTTTGAGCGACCTGGCATTCCAATGTGAGCGACAGCTCACTGAAGCATTTGGCGATACATGTTGATCGCCGCTGGTCCAACAAGGACCACGAAGATGCCAGGGAAAATGAACAGCACGAGCGGGAAGATCATCTTCACGGCCGTCTTGGCTGCTTTCTCTTCCGCGATTTGACGACGTTTGGTTCGCATCGAATCGCTCTGAACCCGAAGGGCTTGAGCCACGCTGGATCCGAACTTGTCGGCTTGGATCAGGATCGATGCGAGTTGCTTCAAGTCATCGACACCGCTGCGGTAACCCAAGCCAGATAGAACTTCTGCACGGGGCCGGCCAAGTTGCAACTGGTGATTCGAGATTGAAAATTCTTCACCAATTGATTTGTGGCTCTTCTGCATTTCTTCGGCCACTTTGCGGAGTGCTTGGTCGAGACCCAAGCCGGCTTCGACGCAGACGACCATCAAGTCCAACGCGTCAGGCAGACCCAAGAAAATCTTTTCGCGGCGTTTGCTGGCCATGAAGCCCAAGACCAAGGATGGCAGCATGAAGCCGCCGATCATGCCGAGCAAAAGCTTTATGATCATGTCCTGGGTCAAACCGTCCAAAACCGCTCCAGTAACGCCACCAAGCATCAGGCCGACGCCGGTGAAGACGAGTTGGATCAGCTTGAAGATGACGGGAGCACTTTCGCGACGAAAGCCAGCGTTGACCAGCTTTTCGCGAAGCTTGCCCATCTCTTCTTCGTTGCCGGAGACCGAGCTGGCGATCGGCGTTGCCGCTTTCTCCAGAGCTTCGGTCAACGCTTCGTTCTTTGTGCGTTGCTTTTCGTCAGCAGCGATGTCGCGGATGCCACGTTTGGCATCTTTCATTCGTTCCAAGCGTGATTCCGCGGGAGCCTGATCGTCGCCGCCCACTTTGCTGAGGACGAACCAAGCGAAGGATGTCACCGAAGCAAAAATCGCGATGGTGGTCAGAGTCAACGGGCTGAGGAAGCCGATGAGTTCAGGAGCGATTGAGAGTGTGAACATGGGACTGAGTTGTGCGAAGTGCAATGAGCGAAAGAGAGGAGAACGCGACGGGGATGGGCGGCGGATCTAGACTTTGATCGTGATGATCTTTTTGATCGCCAAAGCTCCGAGCAACTGAGTGACCAGAGCCATTCCCAGTGCCATGCGTCCGAGTTCGTCCGTGAAAAGCATCAACACGTATTCGGCATTGATTTTCAACATGACCAGGAACAAAACGGGCGGCAAAGCAAGCAGCACGGCACCGCTCATTCGGCCTTCCCCGGTGAGGGCTTGGATCGTTCCGAGAATCTGCAATCGTTCACGAACAAGGTGTCCGATCTTGTCGAGGATTTCACTCAAGTCACCCCCGGTTTGTCGCTGCAGAATCACGGCGGTCGCAAAGAACCGGATGTCCATGTTGGGGACGCGTTCCGCCATGTCTTCGATGGATTCTTCAAGTGGGATGCCGAACTTTTGCTCTTCGAAGCAACGGCGAAATTCGGTTGCCAAAGGGGCTTCCATTTCGTCACCGACCAATCCAAAGCCAGCGTTCAGCGAGTGGCCCGCTCGGAGCGAGCGACCAAGCAATTCGAGAGCTTCAGGAATTTGTTCGCCGAATCGTTTCAAGCGGCGTTTGCGTTTGAAAGTGACATAGAAAACTGGCCCGCCGACAAACACCGCACCAACAACGGGGCCCAGTAAAATCGGCACCGGTGTGACCGCGCACAGCGCGATTCCTGCGGCGAAGCAGGCACCACAGATCATCGCAAACTTGGTCACTGTGAGGTTGAGGTCCGCTTGTTCCAGGATCTTGTGAACCGCGGGCAGGCGGTCCATCACGGTTTTCAAGAGCCCGGTCGCATCATCCAGGTCGTTCAGTAAGAACGATGGCGTGCTGTTTTCGGACTCTGCTCCGCGTTTCCCATGAGCGAGTTGAGTCAGGCGATCTTCCGTCGCGGTCGTTTCTTCCGAGGGCATCAAAACAGATGCACCGAACGCGATGAGCGAGGCAACAAATACCCCGGCGGCGACGATGATGATGATGGATGACATGGGAGCGTTGATTGAAGAGGGGGGAGTCGAACTTTGGTTGATTAAGGGAGCTTCCGAGGCGTTTCAGACACCGTGCCACAACAGAATGTTGGGCACGGCGTATTGGTTGCCGCCGATTAGGCGTCCATCATGACTCGTTCACGGAAGGCACTGGCGGGCAAACGCACGCCGGCAGCTTCCAACTTGTCCATGAAGCTTGGGCGAACTCCGCTACAGACAAATTGCCCTTGGGCTTTGCCTTCGGAGTTGATTCCGGTTTGGTTGAATCGATAAATGTCCTGCAAGATGATCGTGTCTTGTTCCATTCCGACGACCTCAGTGATCGCGGTGACGCGACGTGGTCCACCTTGCAAACGGTTGGCTTGGATCAAAACGTCCACCGCACCGCTGACTTGTTGACGGATGGCTTTGACCGGTAATTCGAAACCGGACATCATCACCAACGTTTCCAAACGAGCGATGGCGTCACGGGGCGTGTTGGCGTGAATCGTTGTGAGCGATCCGTCGTGACCCGTGTTCATGGCCTGCAGCATGTCCAGCGTTTCACCACCACGGCATTCGCCGATGATGATTCGTTCAGGACGCATCCGCAGTGCGTTCTTGACCAAGTCCGTCGCAGTGACGGCACCCTTGCCTTCGATATTGGGCGGTCGCGTTTCCAATCGCACAACATGGTCTTGTTGCAATTGAAGCTCGGCCGCATCCTCGATCGTCACGATTCGGTCTTCGTGGCCGATGAAGGAGGAAAGCGTGTTCAACAGCGTCGTCTTACCAGAACCGGTACCACCGGCGATGATCATGTTCAGGCGAGCTTTGATGCAGCCTTCGAGCAACATCACCATTTCCGGTGTGAAGGCTCGGTAGTTGAGCAGGTCTTCCAGTCGCAGTGGGTTGCTACCGAAACGACGAATCGAAACCGCAGCCCCATCGAGTGCCAATGGCGGGATGATCGCATTGACCCGCGAGCCGTCGTCCAAGCGAGCGTCGACCATTGGGCAGGTTTCATCGACACGACGGCCGACTTTACTAACGATTCGGTCAATGATCTGCAGAAGGTGCTTGCCGTCGCGGAATTCCACGTCGGTCTTCTGCATCTGGCCGCCCTTCTCGACATAAATGTTCTTCGGGCCGTTGATCAGGATATCGCTGACCTTGGGGTCTTTCAGGATCAATTCCAATGGACCTAGTCCAAAGGTTTCGTCCAAGACTTCGTCAACGATTCGTTCACGTTCTTGTCGGTTCAGCAGCGTGTCTTCGGCGTCGCACAGGTGTTCGACCACCATGCGAATTTCACGTTTGAGCGTGTCGCCTTGGAGGTCACCGACACGCGATAGATCCAGCTTGTCGACCAATTTACCGTGGATACGGCTTTTGATTTGCTCGAATTGTTCTTGGCGATTCGCTTCGGGACGTTGTGGAGGCGCTGCTTGTCGCATAGTTCTGTAAATCCTTGACGGTGTGTCGGGCACCCTCACAGAGTGCCTGAAATGACTCACCCAACCCTACGACCTAAACAGTGCGCATGTCGTCAAAACGCAACACGATCCTGCAAAATTGAACGCTCTGAAGAGGCTTTGCCGGTTATGACGAGGCTGCGCGTTGGAAAAGATGAACCGTTGCAATTTGAATTAGGCTGCTTTGATACGATGACGCTTTGGTCTTCGCTCTGGACTTCATCACCACCCATGCACGGAAATCACCATGACTCGAAGGCGGACGGTACTGCAAAGCAATTTGGTTCCCAGTTGGGGCATCGTGATCGTGCTGTTTGGATCGGGGGGATTCGCCATCGCGCAGGAGAAGGCTGGTTCGACGACGGAGTCGGTTGCCACCAACGCAGTTTCGGGTGACGCCGATGACGAATACAGCAATTTTCGGCAGGCTTACTCGGCTGCTTTTCGATCTCGAGAGGCGGGTGATTTTGAAAAATCCAAGTCTGCTCTGAACGCTGCGATCGAACTGGCAACACGCGACCGAGAAAAGGCGGATGCCCATCGGACGTTGATCTCAGTGCATGCTGAGTTGGGCGACCAAGACAAAATGTTCGAATCGCTTGAGTATACGGTGGAGAACGCTCCCTACCCTGCCTTCGCTTCTTTGTCGATTGGATCAGTCAACGCGATCGCACGGCGCAAGGGTTGGGCCAATGAGATGAAGGCTCGCTACGAAAAGCAACTGGAGGAGGACCCAAAGGACCGAACGGCACTCGTCATCATGGAGGCTTACACGTACAACGTCGCGCGTGATCACGCGAAACGTGGTGAGTACATCGATCGGTTGTTGAAGCTGAACGAAGAAGAAGGCAAACCGCTTGATGTTGAGTGGAAGATCAATCGAGCGTTTTGCGACCGTCTCACGCGAAATTTCGAGGCCGCCGCGAAGAGGTATGAAGCGGTGTCGGAAGAAACCGATGAGGCGAAAGCGTTTTGCTTGATGGAAGCCGCTTACTGCTGGGAACAAGCAGGTGAGAAAGCGAAGGCCTTGAAAGCAGCTTTGGCAGCCGACGCGATTGGTCCTGGCAAACGAGCCAAGCGAAGTTTGTATCAGTGGCACCGTACGCTCGCGAATCTGTTTCTGGCTCACTTGAAGAAGGCCGAAGCAATCAAGCACTACGAAGCGGCACTTGAAGAAGCGAACATTGACGCTTACCGCGACCAATGCCGAGAAAAACTGCAAATCGCGAAGGCGTTGAAAGATTTCTGATGAAGATGATCTCGGAAGTGGAAGACGCGATGGAAAAATTGGTGGACCGGCACGAATTGCGTGCGTCGCTGGATCAATTGCGTGGCGAGTTGCTGGCTCAGCGAACGGAGGATGGACACTGGACGGGTGAACTATCCGCCTCGGCGTTGTCGACCGCGACGGCGATCAGTGCGATGAGTGCCGCGGTCCGGTCGGGCGAATTGGCTGATTCGGACAAGGCCGCGTTGTTGGAACAAATTCAGAGCGGACGTCGTTGGCTTTCGGATCAGCAGAACGACGACGGCGGTTTTGGCGACACCGATCGCAGTCACAGCAACATCGCAACCAGCTACCTGGTTTTGGCCGCGTGGACTCTGTCGGACCAAGTCGTTGGTGAAGCAACGAATGCCGATTCTGTCTCGCGATTGAAAAGTTGGATTGAATCGGCAGGTGAGCTCGATGGCCTTCGGCAACGCTATGGCAAGGACAAAACGTTTGTCGTTCCGATCCTGACCAACATGGCGATCGCGGGCTTGGTCCCTTGGAAAAAGGTTTCGGCGTTGCCGTTCGAGGCCGCTGTTGTTCCGCAGTCTTTGTACCGATTTGTGGGAATGCCCGTCGTCAGTTATGCAGTGCCGGCACTCGTCGCGATTGGACAGGTGAAGTTTCTCGAGGGTGGCGGGTGCTTGCCGCCTTGGTCGTTGGTGCGACGTGCGGCCATCGAACCATCCATGAATGTTTTGCGTTCGATGCAGCCTTCCAGTGGCGGGTACTTGGAAGCCACGCCGTTAACCGCGTTTGTTGTGATGTCTTTGTCGGCGAGCGGACGTGCCTCGCATGAAGTCACTCGCAATGGCCTGCGTTTCTTGCGTGAGTCGATGTTGCCCGATGGCAGTTGGCCGATCGATACGAATCTGGCGAACTGGGTGACATCACTTGCGACAACCGCGCTGGCGATGGATCCCGAGGACGATCGAACTTGGTCGACCGACGAACTGATCCAGTGGCAACGAGGTTGTCAGTACAAAGAGCGGCATCCGTTCACGGGGGCTGATCCAGGTGGTTGGGGCTGGACTGATTTGTCCGGTTCGGTGCCGGACGCGGATGACACTCCCGGTGCGATCATCTCGCTGCGAATGCAGGCGACGACCAAGCCGGATCTGCTGGGGAATGATTTTTCGCGAGAGTGGCCGACGTCAATGGCTTCGGGTGCGAGCACTCAGAACGCGGTGGACACGTGGCAGGCCTGTGATCGCGGTGTCGATTGGCTGCTGGGTTTGCAGAATCGCGATGGTGGGTGGCCGACTTTTTGCCGGGGCTGGGGAAAGCTGCCTTTTGACCGCAGCAGCAATGATTTGACGGCGCACACGCTTCGAGCGATCGCTTGCTTGCCGAATCGGTCCTCCGAGAAACGAGAAAGAGCGATTCGGAAGGGTCTCGGTTTCTTGCGAAAGAATCAGCAGCCCGATGGATCGTGGCTGCCGCTGTGGTTTGGAAATCAAGATCGGGCGGAGGAGGACAACCCCGTCTACGGGACGTCACGTGTGTTGGTCGACGCCAGTCCTGAGTTGGGGCACGACGCGATTATTCGTGGGCTGAGCTATTTGATTGAAAATCAGAATAGCGATGGGGGGTGGGGCGGAGGCGAATCTGTTCGCGAAACTTTTGCTTTGTCCGAGGGTTCCATCAGTTCTCTGGAAGAAACTGCGCTCGCGGTGGAGGCACTGGTGAGTTGGTGGGCTCGAATTCCGGGGAACGAGGGCGGGCAGTCTGGTCCAAACGACATTTCGGATGGAAGCCTCTGGGATGCGTCGATGCGTTCATCGCTGCGAGCGGCTATACTTTCCGGCACCCGCTGGCTGATCGATGCCGTGCAACGCGAGCGTCACCAGGTGGCTTGGCCGATCGGGTTTTATTTTGCCAAACTTTGGTATTACGAGCGGCTTTATCCGCTGGTCTTCACGACCGCGGCACTGGGCCGGGTTATGCAACGCGACGAACTACTTAGGTGATTGGCTTGTCGACCGGATCCCCCTCCCTTCCCGCATCTATCCCGCCGAACGAGAACGCATCGAGCGATGTGTCCGTTCCAGGAACCTCTTCAGGCCGACGTCGAAAGACGAGCCATTTGAAGGAGGTGCCAGAAACGTTGGCAATGCGTGAAAGCTTGCGAGGCCGTTGCGCCGAGGTCGCCGCCAAGCTGGATCGTTCTCATCCGATGACCAAGGATGAGATGGAACAGATCTCCCGCCGCATGCTCGAAGAGGCTGATTTGCCCGAGAGCTATCTTGGCTGGGTGATGGTGATGATCAGCAGCGAGTTTTGGGCGGACGCGCTCGCGTCGGTTCCACCGGAACGACGACTGTTCTTGCTGCCTCACTGTTTGAAGCATGCCGAAGGTTGTCCCGCCGAATACGACCAATTCGGCATGAATTGCAAAGAATGCGGCGCTTGCAGCATCGCCGATTTCCGCTCGATCGCCGAAGACATGGGCTACCGAGTTTTGGTGGCCGAAGGTTCACCGGTCGTGATGAAAATCATTGTCGGTGGATACGTTGATGCCGTTGTTGGCGTGGCTTGTTTGAACGTTTTGGAAAAAGCGATCGACAAAGTATTGCTGGCCGGGATACCCTGCATGGCGGTTCCATTGCTGTCGAGCGATTGCCGAAACACCAAGGTCGACGAACCTTGGGTGGAGCAAATGATTCGCACGCCGTACACGCCCGCGGCCGCAAAGACAAAGAGCTACGTTCACTTGATGCGAGCCGCTGGATTGCTGTTCGAAGACACGTTGTTCGAGCGTTTGGCACCCCGGCAACGTGAGAGTCACCTGGGCGGCGACAACACTGGCGTTTATTCGCCAGGCACTCGCATGCTGGATTCGACTCCATCGGAAAACGGGGCGCGTCCCGCGGTGACACCGGACCAACTGGAAGGTGTCGATCCGATCGCCGCAACCGAAACGATTGCTCTCGATTTCTTGGCTCGTGGTGGCAAGCACTCGCGTCCGTTCATCACATTGGCGGCCTACGACGCAATGATGGGCGGCGATGGCACGGGAGCGGATGGAGAGGATGTTCTCAATCGTGTGCCGGATGCGGTTCGTCGGGCGGCATTGAGCATCGAAACGTTTCACAAAGCCAGTTTGGTGCACGACGACATCGAAGACGGCGATGCATTCCGTTACGGTCAGCCCGCTGTGCATCAACGATTCGGTACCGCCACGGCGATCAACGTCGGCGATTACCTGATTGGGCTCGGCTATCGTCTGCTCAGCCGCAATATGATGGGCGATGAAGTCGATGCCGAAACGCGAGTCGATTTGCTGGACTCGTTGGCCGCCGCTCACGTTCGATTGTCCGAGGGACAAGGTGCGGAGCTGCTTTGGCGAGACGCGAAAGATCGCCGTTTGACGCCATTGGACGCACTCAAGATCTATGCTCTCAAGACCTCTCCCGCGTTTGAGGCCGCTCTTTACAGCGGCGTGCGAATGGCCGGCGATGCATCGTTGCTGGTCGATCCAATTCGCAAATTCAGCCGGAACCTCGGGGTTGCTTTCCAAATCATCAACGACCTGAACGACTGGGCTGGGGATGACTCGAACAAGCTGACGGCTGGTGCGGATGTGATTGGTGGACGCCCGACTTTGTTGTGGGCGTTGGCGCTTCAGCATCTGGAAGATGAAGACAAAGAAAGGTTGCTCGCATTGGCGGAGCCTGATTGCGAGTTGTCAGATCGCGAGCGATTGAGCACGGCACGCCGGCTGTATGAAAAAGCCAACGTGTTCGAGATGAGTTTGCAATTGATCGACAAACATCAGGCTCGTGCGGAACAAGTCGCCGACGAAATCGAAAACGAAAGCTTGCGACGGTTGCTGTATTTCTTGGTCGACACCGTCCTGGAGCGGCCTGATGCATCGGACTCGGGTGAAGAAGCCCAGCAGTCAAGCTCGCCCGCCGTCGTGAAGATTGGCGTGGTCGCTCGATAGGTCTGCTTCTTGCATCGACCGAACAGCCATGCGTTTTGTTGGAACCAACTGATCATCGCCCAACGCGGACTCCGTTTGAAAGTTGCTCATGCCTCCCGGTTCACCGTCCTCCGAGATCGAAACGTTGAGTGAGTCCGCCGAACAGGTCGATTTGAAGTCGTTGTTGAAAGAGTTCTACAGCGATTTTGGTGAGCTGGCGGAGTTCGAATTAGCGACCGACATTCCCGAGCCGTTCGACACGTTGCTGAATCATCAGTCTCATATGACGGTGACCGTCGAGCACTATCACGGCGAACCGGTGGACGTGGTCGTTCATCGCCGCCGAAACCGTTTTCGCGATGGCCGGGTGGCTCAAGCGGTCGATGTTGCCAATCCAGATGAACTCGACGCGACGGAGGCCTACACGAGAGAAATCACGTTGGTCACTCAGGACACCCAGCGAGTGGTGCAGCACGGAATCGTTCGCTTGGACCCATCTGCTCTCTCGCGATCGGTTTGGCATCAAATCGCGAGCGGGCAGATTCCGCTCGGGCGAGTTTTGATTGAAAACAACGTGCTTCGCCAAGTTCAATTGTGTCGACTTTGGAAGGTCACCGCGGGAAAACGCCTGGCAGAATTTCTGAATCTTCATGTCGGGGAAGTCGTCTACGGGCGAACCGCACTGATCCGCTGTGATCACCGCCCGGCGATCGAATTGCTTGAAATCGTGCGTGGAAACGGCCCGATTGGCTGATCTGGGCCTCTTGGGAAGAGGGGAAAGTCTATTGAATCCTTCCCCCCTGTAGGCGGTGAGTTAATTGACACAATGAGTGTTCTTGCTACGATGCGAATGTTTTAAGGGTACGAATCGTTCTCGCCAACGTTCATGTTGCGAGGTGTTTCAGACTCGAAAAAAGCAGACGAAGACCTCCGCCACTGTCCACGAATGTTGGATCCCACCTTTCACCGAACTTGATCACCACGATCGAGCCAGGTCCCACCCCTTTTTGGATTTGCTCGGAGCGCACCGTGAAGTCGGTCGTTGCGGCGAACCCATTTCCCGCTTCATTTGAGGAGCATCAGAGACATGCGTTGTCACGGAAACCCACTGACGCAGCCCGGCATGTTTGGTCGCCGAGGATTTTTGGTTGCGGGAGCAGCCAGCGGTCTTGGATTGAGTTTGCCTCAGTTGTTGATGCGAGAAGCATCGGCTGAGATCAAACAATACGACTTCGTCAAACCAAGGGCGAAGAGTGTCATCCACATCTACCTGCCCGGCGGGATGGCTCAACAGGAATCATGGGATCCAAAACCTTACAGCCCGATGGAATATCGTGGCGATCTGGGGACGATCAAAACCAACACGGGCGAAGTCATCGGCAGTGCGATGCCGCAGTTGGCCAAACGAGCCGACAAGTACTGTGTCATTCGATCGATGTCGCACGGCGAAGCGGCACACGAGCGTGGTACGCACAACATGTTCACGGGATACAAACCCAGCCCCGCGCTGAGTTACCCCAGCTTTGGTGCTGTGGTCAGTCACGAGTACGGGCCACGCAACAATTTGCCAGCCTACATTTGCGTGCCAAACGTTCCCAACGAGTTCGCAGGAACAGGGTATCTACCCAGCTCATACGGCGGGTTCGCACTTGGTGCCGACCCGGCTCGCGGTGACTTCCAAGTTCGTGATTTGAACTTGGCAGGCGGCGTCGACGAAGCTCGCTTCATGCGTCGCAAACGTGCGTTGGAAATGGTGAACCAGCGATTCGTCACCGGCACGTCAGCAGACAATGTTGGTGCGATGAACACGTTCTACGAGCGTGCTTATGACCTGTTGGACACACCGGAAGCCAAGGCGGCGTTTGATCTGTCCAAGGAAGACGACAAGACTCGCGATCGCTACGGACGCAATCAAGCCGGTTCGCGAATGTTGATGTGCCGTCGTTTGATCGAAGCTGGTTCACGCTTGGTCACCATGACCTACGGCTCTTGGGACATGCACACGTCGATCACGTCGGGCATTCGAGGCCAAATGCCATCGTTTGATCAAGGCTTGGCCGTCCTGATCGATGACTTGAGTGAGCGTGGTCTGCTGGACGAAACGTTGGTCATGGTCACCAGCGAATTTGGTCGCACACCGAAGATCAACGCGGACGCCGGACGCGATCACTGGCCAAAGGTCTTCAGCGTGATGCTGGCCGGCGGTGGTGTTCAAGGCGGCATGATTCACGGTGCGTCGGACTCGACCGCGTCGGAACCCGAGTTGGATCCTGTGTCGCCTGCTGATTTGGCAACGACCATGTATCGTTTGCTCGGCATTGTGGCTGATAAAGAGCTGATGGCACCCGGCGATCGGCCCATCGAAATTGTTGATGGCGGAAACGTCATTGAGAAAATCTTGACCTAGTCGCTGACGCAACGTCACCGACGGTCGATTCCCACCTATCCCGCCCCGCCTCTATCCCACCGAAGGTTTGTTGTGATGTCACACGACAATCTCCCTGCTTGCGCAGACCGATTTTCTCGTCGGTCACCGCGTTGGGCGAAGAAGCCCTGGGCTTCTGTGTTCTCTGCATTCAATTCACGTGCTGCCAAACGCTGCTTGCTCGGCGTCGCGGCGGTCGTGAGTGCGACGCTTGTGGTCGGAACCGCTTCGGCGGCATTCCCGAAAATCAGTTACATGCGTCCGCTTGGCGTGGTTCGCGGTGAAGAATCGACGATCACGCTTCACGGAAGTTCGCTCGGTGACGCCACTCAAGTTTTGACGGATTTGCCGGGGCTGGAAATTCTGGAGGTCAAACCTGTTGATGAAAAATCGGTGACGGTGAAGCTGAAGGCAGCCGAAAATCTCGCTCCTGGGTTGTATCCCATTCGTTTGGTTACGAAATCGGGAATCACCGACCTGCGATTGATCGGCGTGGGAGCGATGCCGATCGTCAACGAAGTGGAACCCAACAACTCGTTTGAAGAAACGCAGTCCATTGAGATGGATCGCACGATCGAAGGCAACGTCGATCGTGAGGATGTTGATTGCTTCAAAGTGCACTTGGAAGCCGGTCAGAAACTGACTGTCGAAATCGAAGGCATTCGATTGGTCCAGGAACTTCGCAACCGGAACATCTTTGATCCCGCGATCGCGATTTTGAATTCCGATCGATTTGAAGTGGCAGTCAGCGATGATTCGCCTCTGCTTCAACAAGACAGCTTGTGTTCGTTCACACCCGAAGAAGCCGGTGACTACACAATCGTCGTGCGTGAAAGTTCATTCTTGGGAGCATCCAACAAGTGCGGTTACCGATTGCACGTCGGTTCGTTCCCTCGTCCAGTGACTGTTATTCCGTCCGGCGGTGTCAACGGTGAAGTGCTGCAAGCGAAGTTGATTGACGTTGATGGGACCGTGACGGATTCCAGTGTTCAGCTTCCCAGTCAGCCTGTTGCCGAGTGGCCGGTGACTCATCAGGACGATCGAGGTGTCTCACCTTCTCCTAACTGGATTCGAGTCAGCGACGCACCGATCGTGACCGAGGCCGAACCCAACGAAGGGCAGTCACAAGCATCTCCTGGTCAATTTCCCGCTTTGTTATGTGGCGTGATTGAGGAGGGCGACGGCTATGACTGGTATTCGTTCGAATGCAAGAAAGGTGATCGCGTTCGAGTTCAATTGCATGCTCGCAAAACGCTGCGTTCGCCACTCGATGGTGTGATTCACGTCTTCGGTCCCGATGGAAAAACGCTCAAGGGCAGCGATGATATTGGATCGAATCCGGACGGCTTGGTTGACTTCGACGCCGCAGCGGATGGCAATCACTTTGTCCGTGTTTATGACCACCTGCGTCGCGGAAGTCCCAACCACAACTACGTCATCGAACTCAGCCGTCGTGAACCGTCGCTGGAATTGACCTTGAAAGAACTACGTCGTGACGAAGCGATGGTGGTTCCCGTGCCCGTCGGTGGGCATGGTGCGATGGTGTTGACCGCTCGGCGAAATCAATTCAACGAACAGTTTGATGCGTTGGTCGAAGGTTTGCCTGAAGGAGTGACTGCTCAAACTTTCCCAATGCCAGCAGGTCGCGTCGAAATCCCAGTTGTGCTCCATGCGACGAAGGACGCAGCCCTTGGTGGCGCATTCTTCGACGTCGGAGCAGTTGGCAAGATCGGTGATCGCGAAATTCGCGGCAAATTCAACCAACACCACAAAGTCGTGTTGGGTCAGAACCGTCGTGAAATGTTTGGCTACGAGACCGAGAAAGCTGCCTTGGCAGTCTGCGAAGCGATGCCATTCAGTGTCGAAGTGGTGCAACCCAAGACTCCCATCCTTCGCCGTGGCAGCAAGGACTTGTTGGTCCGTATCAAGCGTGATGAAGGCTTCGAAGGAAATGTGTCTTTCCGAACGCTTTACAACCCACCGGGTGTCGGCGTGAACAACAGCAAACGGATCGACAAAGGCAAAAACGAAGTGATCATTCCAATCACAGCAAACGGTAGTGCAGCGATTGGAAGTTGGCCGATGGTGTTGCAGGTTAGCTACGGAACCAATCGCGGAACGGCAACGATGTCCACTTCTCCAATTATGTTGGAAGTGGAAGAACCCGTTTTCGATTTTGCATTCCCGAAATCAGCTGCCGAGCAAGGTGCGGAAACGATGTTGGCGGTTGGGATGACCAAACGCAGAGATATCGAAGGCAACATCGAAGTTCGCTTGGTTGGAATTCCCAACGGAGTGACGTGTGATGAGCCAAAGAAGAAAGTGGAACTCGGATCCGAGGCGGTTCAGTTCGAGCTGAAAGTCGCGGCCGATGCAAAACCTGGCACGCACAAGACAATGGTCGTCCAAACGTTGATCACCCGAGACGGTGAAACAATGATCCAAACGGACGGCACCGGCGAGATCCGGATCGACAAACCGTTGCCGGTCAAAAAAGATCCACCCGCTGAGAAGAAAACTGAAGCGAAACCCAAACCGAAGCCCGCCGCCAAGCCACTGAGTCGCTTGGAGCAACTACGTCAGCAAAAGGAGTCGAAATGAACCGGTCCTTCCATCGATTGACTGTTCACGCGTTGGGACTCACTGCGATTGCAATCGCGGTGGTCTCGGCTGGGTCGGTCTCCGCGGCTTCCCCGGAAGCTATCAAAAGTAAACCGGGCGAGCTGCCCAAAGTGGATCTCTCGGTTTATCCGCCAGAAATCTCGCTGACGACTGCCGCCGACTTTCAATCTTTTGTCGCGGTCATGCGGCGAGAGGATGGAGTGACGGAAGATATCACCGACAAGGTCCGTTGGTCGTTGGGCGATGACAAACTGGCGAAACTGGACGGCTATATCCTGCGACCGCTTGCCGATGGCGAAACGACATTGAACGGGCGCTTCAGCGGTACAAGCGTCGAAGTCAAGGTTCGAGTCGCTCAGGCAGCGACTCATCCACCGGTCAGTTTCATCAAAGATGTGATGCCGACTCTAACTCGTTCAGGTTGCAACACCGGTTCATGTCACGGTGCGGCTCGCGGCAAGGACGGGTTCAACCTCAGCTTGTTCGGCTTTGATCCAAATGGCGACTATCAACGGATCACGCGAGAAATCGGTGTTCGTCGGATCAATCTTGCCGTTCCATCCGAAAGTCTGTTGTTGAAAAAGTCGGTTGGTTCTGTACCTCATACCGGCGGCAAGTTGTTTGGTGTGGATTCGGACTACTACGCAACCATGCACAATTGGTTGAAGGCCGGAGCTCCCAAAGACCCCGCCGATGCACAGCCACCCGCGGTGACTTCGGTAGCGATCTACCCTCAGCAAGCCGTTTTGGAAGGCGCTGACTCGACCCAACGTTTCGTGACCGTTGCGACTTATGCGGACGGGACGACTCGCGACTTAAGTCGCTTGGCAACCTTCTCGACCAACGATGCATCGGTCGCCGCGATGGATCAAAACGGTTTGGCGACCGCAGGTGCGCGTGGCGAAGCGTTTGTGATGGCTCGGTTTGACACCCACACGGTTGGGTCGCAGATTCTGACATTGCCCACCGACTTGCAATACAGTGCACCGGAGCCGCAGCCGAGCAGCTACGTCGACGAATTGGTCGACAAAAAGCTGCAGCAATTGCGTTTGGTTCCAAGTGGCCAGTGCACTGACGCGGAATTCATTCGCCGTGCAACCATCGACATCACCGGGTTGTTGCCAACCGAAGAAGAGTTGAATTTGTTCGTCAACGATGTGGCTCCCGATAAACGAGAGGCACTGATCGACCGATTGCTGGAACGGAAAGAGTTCAGCGAGATCTGGGCGATGAAGTTCGCTCAATTGTTGATGATCAAGAGCACGAACCAAGTCAGCAAGAAATCCGCGATGCTGTACGCGAGTTGGTTGACCGACCAGTTCGCTCGCAATGTTCCGGTCAACGAAATGGTTCATGATCTGCTGACCAGTACCGGTGGTACCTTCGGCGAACCAGCGACCAACTTCTATGAGATCGAACGGGACACACTGAAGACCGCAGAAAACGTCGCGCAGGTCTTCATGGGAATTCGCACGCAGTGCGCCCAATGTCACAATCATCCCTTTGATCGTTGGACGATGGACGATTACTACGGGTTCACCGCTTTCTTTAGCCAGGTTGGGCGAAAGCAAGCCGAGGATTACCGAGAAAAGATCGTCTACAACCGATTCAGCGGTGAAACCAAACACCCGGTGACCAACGCAAACGTGGCTCCTAAGTTCTTGGGCGGTGACGCTCCAGAAACGAAGGGAAAAGATCGCCGCGAAGTGTTGGCGGATTGGTTGGTGGCGGGCGACAACCCGTTCTTTTCAACGAGCATCGCCAACCGAGTTTGGGCCCACTTTATGGGATCGGGTTTGGTCGATCCGGTCGATGACATTCGCGTCAGCAATCCGCCGAGCAACCCTGAGTTGTTCGACGAAATGGGTGAGAAGTTGGTTGAGTACAACTATGACTTCCGTAAACTGGTTCGTGACATTTGCACCAGCCGAGCCTATGGACGCAGCACAGCGACCAACGAATCCAACGCCCACGATTCGCGAAATTATGCTCACGCGACGATTCGCCGGGTCCCTGCGGAAAGTCTGCTGGATTGCATCTGCCAGGTCACCGAGAGTCCTGAAAAATTCAGTGGCTTGCCTCTCGGTAGTCGTGCGGTGCAGATCGCTGATGGTGCAACGTCCAACTATTTCTTGACGACGTTTGGACGTTCAGCTCGAGCAACCGTGTGCGATTGCGAAGCGACTACGGATCCTTCGCTGTCTCAAGCATTGCACTTGCTCAACGGCAGTTCCGTTCACAGCAAAATCGTGCGAGGTGGTTTGATCAAGCGTTGGTTGAACGATGAAAATCTCGAACCTGAAGTGGTCCTCGATCGCATTTATCGCCGGGCACTGAGTCGTGATCCTTCAACGGAAGAACGCGAGTCGGTGAAGACGTTGCTCGCCGAAGAAGGTGCACAACCTCAAGCGGTCATGGAAGACGTTTTCTGGGCGGTGCTGAACGGCCGCGAATTCGTTTTCAACCACTGATTCCGTTTTATTCACTGATAGACAATTACATGTTGCTGCATCTTTCAATGAACTCCATGCGTTCGACGCGGTTCGGAAACGTCGCTTTATCGCTGGCAAGCATTCTGTGGGCAAGTTCATCCGCTGGCGTGTTTGCTGCGGATGCCAAGTCGACCGACGGGCCTGCGAAGGTGACGTTCGAAGACGACGTTAAACCGATTCTTCGTCAGCATTGCTTCAATTGCCACAGCCAAAGTGACAAGCGTGGCGGTTTGGCGTTGGATTCGTACGGTGCGATGATGGAAGGTGGCGGCAGCGGCGAAATTGTCTATGACGATGGCGATGCCGAAACCAGTCGGCTATGGCAATTGGTGAATCACGACGACACGCCCGTGATGCCTCCCAATCAACCCAAGATCGCTGCGGAGCAATTGCAGGTGATCCGGTCGTGGATCGAAGGCGGCATTCTGGAGAACTCTGGATCGAAAGCCAAAGCGAAGAAGAAGAACGCGTTGGCGTTTGTGGCTTCATCGAGCGGTCGCCCGGAAGGTCCGCCTCCCATGCCCGAAGCTTTGCCTCAGCGAGTCCCCGTGGTGACTCAGCGTGCTGCCGCGACGACCGCGATTGGTGCCAGCCCCTGGGCTCCCCTGGTTGCTCTTGCCGGTCAAAAGCAAATCTCGCTGTATCACACCGAAACTTCTGAGCTGCTTGGTGTGCTTCCATTTGAAGAAGGCATTCCGCAGTCGCTGCGTTTCAGTCGTGATGGACAGTTCTTGATCGCCGGTGGCGGCGAACACAGCGTCCAAGGCATTGCGGCGGTGTACGACATCAAGACCGGCGAACGAGTCGCTCAGGTGGGCGACGAATTGGACACCGTGTTTGATGCCGACGTGAATGACAATATGTCACGGATCGCATTGGGTGGTCCCCAGCGAATGCTGCGTATCTTCGATGCGACCGATGGCACCCAGTTGTTCGATATTAAGAAACACACCGATTGGATTTACTCGGTCGCTTACAGCCCGGACGGTGTCTTGGTTGCGTCGGGAGATCGCAGTGGTGGACTGTTTGTTTGGGAAGCGGACACCGGCCGACTCTACCTTGACCTTGCAGGGCACAAAGGTGCGATACGATCGATTTCCTGGCGCGATGATTCCAATGTTCTTGCGAGTGCCAGCGAAGACGGCACTGTGAAGCTATGGGATGTGAATTCCGGAAAAGCAATCCGTTCGATCAATGCCGGAAGCGGCGGCGTTACCTCGGTCCAGTTTGATCACAAAGGCCAAATCGTCACGGCAGGAAAAGACCGCAAGGTTCGGCTGTGGGATGCAAATGGAAAGCAATTGACCGAAACACCGGCGGCGTCAGAAGCTGTTTTGGAAGTCGCGATCACCCATGACAGTTCGCAGATGATCTATGGCGATTGGACCGGTTCGGTCAAGGTTTCAGCGATTTCGGATCCAAAGAAGATCCAAGAGCTGGCGGCCAATCCTCCGCCCGCCAAAGAACGCATCGGTGCCGTCGAGCAAACGTTGGCATCGATCAAGGTCAAGTTGACTCCTTTGCAAGAGAAACGTGACGCGACGACGGCGAATTGGAAGTCGGCTGAGAAAGCGTTGGCGGAGATGGATAGCAAACTCGCCCAACAAAACGAAGCGATCGCGAAAAATCAGTCCGCAATCGCTGCGAAGAAGACTCAGCGAGAACAAACGGTTGCTGGCTTGCCCGCGTTGGTGTCGAAGTCTCGTGATGCACATGATTCGGTAATCGCTTCACGCCTTGGGCTGGGCGAATCGCCCGATGATGCAGCTTTGGTCAAGGCAGCTGATTTGGAACTATCGCTCGCGGAGCAGCTTTCCAAAATTGCTCAACAACGTCGCCAGATCGTGCAGGCGAAGAAGGACGAAGCTGCGTTGGCAGCGACGGTGACGACTCAGCAGACCGAATTGGCCGCGTTGCAGACCAAGCGAGCTGAGATGGAGAAGGCCGTTGAGGTCGCTCGCGTCGCTACGGAGCAGGCTGAAAAGTCATATGCCGCCGTCGCTGGTGAACTCAGTGAAGTCGAGAAAAAACGACAACTGCTGGCTGAAGCGATTCAGTGATTGCATCGATTGTTCGCTTGCCATCAGTTGATTCCACGAGCACGTGGTCGCTGGATTGGCTGCGTTCTGCGAGCGACAAACAGCTCGACGAAGAACTTCCGAAGCTGGTTGTGGCCGACCAGCAAACCGCCGGTCGCGGTCGTCACGGCAAGTCGTGGTTCGCGGCCGACGATGGATTGGCATGCACGTTGATTGCGAAAGCGTCACCGAACCTCTTGTCGATTGCGGTCGGTGTGGCGGTAGCGGAAACAATCGAAATGTTGGCCGGCCCCACGACCGTCCAATTGAAATGGCCGAACGACGTTTGGATGAATGAATGTAAAGTTGCCGGCATTCTGATCGAGCGGCACGGGGATGCATCATCCGATGGTGACCCCATTTTCGCGATCGGCATCGGGTGCAACTTGCGAAGCCATCCGGGGTTGTCTCAGATCGCAGGTGGCTTTGTCCCGGCGACCTCCATCTCCGAAGCCACCGGACGATTGATCTCTAAAGAGCAGTTGCTGGACATGCTTGGGCCACATTTGTTGGATGTGATCGGTGAGGCTGCTGTGCATCCAAATGACGTGATGCATCGATTTGAGGATCGCAACGTTTTGCGAGGCCAGAACGTTCAGTGCGTGATCGGTGGTCAACCTGTCAGCGGAATCTGCGAAGGATTGGACGAGGGCGGCAGTTTGGTGCTCCGGACTGCCAGCGGGTTGCAGCAATGCAACAGTGGCGAAGTGCAGCGGGTTCGCGGCGGCCTTTCGAATTGAGCACGGCCCCGAGGGTGTGATGTCGAACCGGAAATCTTTTTAGTCGATTTCCGTCCACCACCCAATTTCTGACCTACGTTTCAGTAGAAGTGATTCACGACTCTCGGATTGTTTCTCGGGTTCTGTCCGTGAGGACATCCGTCCCTCATCCTCCTCATTCAGACCAAGTATCTCAAAATGAAACGTACTAAAAAGAACGGTTTCTCGCTTCTCGAAGTGATCGCCGCTGTTGTTATTCTCGCCGTTGTTGCTGCTGCCACCGTCGCCACCGTTGCGCCAATGCGAGCGAAGAGTGAAGACAAATTGGCCGAGCAAGACATCGCTTCGCTCAACGCGATGGCACAAACCTATTACCTCGAAATAGGCTCGTACCCGCGAAACATCGCTTACTTGGTACGCGAAAACTACATCAAAGCTGACGATACTGCGTCGCGAGCTCGCTACAACAAATTGCGTCAGTATCCCTATGACGCAGCAACTGGAACGTTCAGCAAACCAGTGACCAACTAGTCACCGGTTTTCTACCGGACAACTTGCAGATATGCGTCGACGAACCGTTCCAATCCATTCGGTGAGGAACGGTTTCACGTATGTGCCTGCGGGTTTCGTCTACCAATCAACGTCTCCGACGTTCTTGTTCTCATGAGTTCATGCTATGACCCCGCTCGCACCATGCCACCGCATTTCGGTAACGAAGCCTGACGCTCGTCGTCGCGCTGGCGTGACATTGGTCGAAGCGTTGTTGGTCATCATGATCTTAACCGCTTCCATGGTTGCTGCACCGAGCGTTGGAAATCTGTTTTCAAATCGCACGTCCATCCGGCAAGATTCGGATTTGATCGTCCGGTCATTGCGTCTCGCACGTGAAACGGCTGTGTCACGAAGTTGCGCAGTGACGGTGCGTTGGAAGAGTGTCAAAGATGACGACGGCGAGTACCGCATGGTCATTGACATGCTTGCGGCACCTGGGATTTACAGCGACGGAACCGATGCGTTCGGCGCTCAAGCAAATCCTGGTTCCTCCACGTGGATGGTGGATCCCATTGCTTTGCATCCAGATGTCAGCGTGAAGGCGAATGCATCCAGCATTCAGTTCACGCCGACCGGAACTGCTTCGCGAGACCTGCAAATGAAGGTTTCTCGCGATAGTGAGAGTGTCGAGGTTTTGGTTCAGGCATCGTCTGGAAATATCTACAAGGATGCCCCCTGATGAAATTCACCCAAGGAATTTGCTGCGATGACAAAGTCTGTCGTCGTTCGATCCAGCATGGGGCGACGTTGATTGATGTCGCCATAGGAGCCGCTCTGTTGTCATTGGTGTTGATTCCAGCGTTGGGATTGATGGGGCAGTCGAGTCAGCTGTTGCAGAAGCTTGATGTGCAGGACCAATTGCTCTTTGAAGCTGAACGAATCATTGAGCAAACCAAAATTGATCTTTGTGATCCAATTCAATTTGCGACTCGTCGTGGAACCTTCGATGCGGTCGTGGTTGGCAATGAAACGACATCCATGCGTTCGCGTTTGACGATCGAAGATTCATTGGCTCCAAGTTTGCTGACCATGGACGCTTTGGTATGGAAAGACAGCAACAACAATGGTGAGCCGGACGAAGGTGAGCTGAGTCAACAGTTGCGTACGCAGTGGAGCCAGCTATGAACCGGTCACGTACTTTGTCGTCAAAACGCAATGGTGTGAGCCTGATCGAAGCGATCGCCTGTGTTGCGATTGTGGGAACGTTGGCAACCAGCATGGTTGGCATGATGCGAGGTTCGGCTCGCGTGACTGCGATTTCGCAGGGCAACGAGGGTGCTGCGGCGGAAGGTCGACAGGCATTGAGATTTCTCTCCGAACAGATTCGGGAGATGACCAGCACTGGACTTTCCATTGTTTCGATTGGGAATCGTGATATTCAAGTCGACGATGGATTGAATCTGCGAAGGGTTCGGTTCGAAATTCGACGTGCGTCCGATGGTGTCGATCGATCTTTGGTGATGGTGGATCCTTTGCTGGGAGAGACGGTTTGCCTTGGGAATTCGGTTCGGAATTTCGACCTGAATGAGATTGTTGTCACGGGTCGTCGCGTCGGCATTGAGATGACGTTGCAATTGCAAACAACGAGCGATCGTTCAGGGGAGCTTCGCCCGGACCAAGACACAGCAGAAATGACCACCGTCGTTTGTTTATCGCCTCAACTATGAATGCTGCTATGAATGATGCAACGATTGCGAACCGATTCAACCATTCCAAAGCGGTTTGTTACCGGTGCGTGGCATCTTCGCGTTCGAGTCGACTCGGCAATGCTTCACCGCGTGTTGGGTCGGCGGTCGTCTTGAGCTTTTTGGCGATGGCGGTGATGTCATTGGCAGCGATCAGCATCGTTCGATCGCATCGACGTGCCAACGTCCGAGCTGCCAACGTGCGACACCAAGTGGAAGGGCGATTAATCGCGGAAGGGCTGATCCATCGGAACGTTGCCCTGGCGAAAACGAATGGCGTGTTGCCGGTTGCAAGTTTGGATGCAGAGCTGAGCAACTCATCCTTTCCGGATGCATGGGTGGCCCCTCCCGTCATCGACACGACCAACCTAACAGTGTCATTGCAAGTCTACATGTACCCGGGGGCAATCCAGCCCGCGGCGACTGTCACGACATCGATCGCGACTGCACCACCCACTCCATCTGCTCCGGTACCGGTGCCATCGCTTCCAGTTGTCGGTCCGTCGGTTTCTGCCCCGGCAGTGGTCAAACCACCGGCGTCGTAAGTCTCTCTGACGCCACCGACTTGGCTCACTGCAGCAAGACGCCGTCCTGGTTGGCCTGCCAAGTCTGTCGCGTGCGGACATCCATCGCGGTCAAGCAACCGCCGCCATAGCAGTGCGTGTCCAAGCACACCAAGTGACCGACATCGAGAATTTGGGCTTCGTGGTTGGCCGTGTGTCCGACGAACGCGGTTTTGCCACTGTGGTGCGGTTCGGGGACGCCTTGGCGTAGCGAGTGCCAACGAAGCATCTCGACCGTTTGTTCTTCCAATGGAACCGCCGGGTCGTATGCCGCGTGCGTGAAGAAGTAGTCTTCGTAGACGAAGTAGTCACCAAGCGATTCGAAAAAGACCCGGTGGGATTCCGGAAGAAAATCCAGCCCACCGTCGAAGCCGTAGCTATCCAGCGTTTCGACTCCGCCGTATCGCAACCAACTGTGATGCGATTCGCTGCCACGAAGCACATTCAGCATCATTTCTTCGTGATTTCCTTGAAGTGCCACCAGTTGGGTTTTCTGGCCGCACTGCAGGAGGGTTTCAACGGCCCCTTTGGAGTCGGGGCCACGGTCAACGACGTCACCGAGCGTCACCACAATATCGCTCGGTTGAGGATCAATTGCCGCAAGAATCGCTTGCAGAGCGATGTTACAACCGTGGATGTCCCCAATCGCGATCAGGCGTCCAGATGATTCGTTTGTTTGTTCCATCAAATCGGCCTGATCCTCAAGTCAACGAGGTTTTGAATCGAGCGGTGAAGATTGTGAATCGAACTTTCGACTACAATCAAAGGGTTCAAATCGTCGCAAAAAACGTTTGAAAGAGTATCCGGGATCAATCTTGGACCGCAAATCTTCGCCCATGATCGCTGGTTTGCAATCCCACCGCCCGGCTTTGTGAACGCAAACAGCTGAAAATCGGATTTCATGAGCGACTCATCGTTTCTTTCATCGATCAAGAACGCATTGACCTCTGGCTCGCGGTCTGATGACACCGGCGCGTCAAAGCCCAATTTGGTCCAACCTTACGAAAACGGGGATTCGGCCGAGTTGTGGGAAGACGAGTCATTTTGGGACGCCGATGAAACCGTTGCGATGGTCGGCAGCATGTTGGTGCACCTGATCGTCATCCTTTCACTGGCGTTGGTGCAACTACGGAATCCAATCGACGATGAAGCGGTGGTGATGATCGCTCCACCGCCTGAATACGAAGAGACCGTCGACTTGATCGAAGAGATCGTCGTCAGCGATCAACCTCAGGTCGAAATCGGTTCGGATGCCTTGGCCGAATTCGACATGGCGGAAGCCTCAGCAGCGAACTTCGCCGAAATCGCCAACATGGTCAGTCCAGTTGATTTGGAACCGACTGACCTGGGCGACATCATGGTCAACAAAATGTTCAGCCAGCCGGTGGCGCCTCAGGATCGATTGATCGATCAAAAAGGTCGCGTCGGACAAGGAACCGCCGGCGCGTCAGGTGCCGTGGATCAAATCACGTTTGAAGTGATGCAAGCGGCGGAAGAACGCCCGACTTTGATCGTGTGGTTGTTCGACCAAAGTGGTTCGCTCACGCGGCAACGCCAAGACATTCGCGAACGGTTCGATCGCATCTACGAAGAACTTGGTATGCTTCGCGAACAACTGGATTCGAAGACCGCGGGCGATGATCCTGACGATCCCGCCAAGTCACGTGTGCTGACATCGATCATCGGGTTTGGTGAAAAGGTTCAGTTGTTCACGGAAGAACCCACGGCCGACTTGGAATTGATCAAGCAAACCGTCGCCGACATTCCCGTCGACAATTCAGGCACCGAGCGAGTTTTCACGGCGATCGAATCTGCCGCCAAACAATACAAATCGCTGCGTCGCAATGCTGGAACCCGCGGCCCCAAACGCAACGTGATGTTTGTTGTCGTGACCGATGAACGAGGCGATGACGCTCACTTGTTGGAATCGTCGATTGGATCCTGTCGTAAATGGGGCATCCCGGTTTATGTCGTGGGCGTGCCCGCTCCGTTCGGTCGCGAACACACGTTGGTCAAGTACGTGGACCCTGATCCTGAGTACGACCAAACACCTCAATGGGCCCAGGTGGATCAGGGACCCGAAACATTTTTGCCCGAACGCGTTCAATTGAGCTTCACCGGAAACTTCGAGCAGGAGCCGGTGATCGACAGTGGATTTGGGCCGTATGGCTTGACTCGGTTGTGTTACGAAACGGGAGGGATTTACTTCACCGTTCACCCCAACCGCAACGTTTCACGAGAGGTTCGGCGACGAGAAATCGATGCGTTCACTGCGGATTTGCGTGCGTTCTTTGATCCGACCGCGATGGCTCGCTATCGGCCGGATTACTTGTCGCCGCAGGATTACGTCAAAGCCGTCAAGCGAAGCCCTCTTCGCCAAGCGTTGATCGCAGCCGCGCAAATTAAAAATGTGAATGGGATCCAACGCCCTCAAACTCGATTCGTGAAACGCAACGAAGCTGGGTTGGCTCAAGCGTTGACGACTGCTCAGCAAGATGCCGCGAAATTGGAACCGGTTTTGATTCAGCTGGCTGCGACCTTGGAGCAAGGTTTGAAAGATCGCGAGGAAGAAGAGAGTCTTCGCTGGTTGGCGGGATTCGATTTGGCGTACGGCCGTGTGTTGGCTCAAAAAGTTCGGACGGAGACCTACAACGCGATTCTCGCGAAAGCGAAGCGTGGGATGCCTTTCGAGAAAGAGAAAAACAACACGTGGGTTCTGAAACCGGCTGACGAAATCTCGGTCGGTAGCAAGTGGCAACGCGAGGCGGATACCGCTCGCGAATTCTTGCAACGTGTGGTCGCCGATCATGAAGGCACCCCTTGGGCAATGCTGGCGGAAAAAGAGTTGGAAGTTCCGATTGGTTGGGTTTGGACCGAGACGTTCACCGATTTGAGTCCGCCTCGAAACAACAACGGCGGTAACAACGGGAACAACAATCCGCCACCACGCGACGATCAAAAACGCATGATCAAGCGAGCGCCAAAACGCCCCGTGCCGAAGCTCTAGACGCACCACGCCGCAGGTCGTGGTTCGCCTGCTGACTCCGTGAAACTGCCTTTCAATCGATTGGTGGACTCAATCCGAAACACCCTCCATTGGTGTGGCGGCCACCGCCGGAAACTTCGTAGGTTCCGCTCAAGCGTCAAGGTCGACGCTTCCGATACCACCGATACCGGCACACCTGAGCCGACTTTGGCTCCCTTTGAGAAAGACAAAAAGGATTTTGTCCGATGCGTTTGACCTCCAAACCACCGCGAATTGATTCTTCCACTGCGTCCTCGCAATGGTCGCGAGTGATGCCGGCGACGGTCTTGCTCGGTCTGACAACGATCTTCACCGGTGTCGCCCAAGCAGAAATTACTTGGCGAAAAGATTTGACCGCTGCCCAAGCGGAAGCACAGCAAAACGGCAAAGGATTGTTGCTGCACTTCACCAGCGACAATTGCGTTTGGTGTGATCGCTTGGAAGCCGGTGCTTTCAAGAGCCCTGAAGTGGGCTCAGCCGTCGAGAAGAAGTTTGTGCCCGTCAAAGTCCACGCTGGCAAATCGCCTGAGTTGGCCAAAATGTTTGGCGTCACCAAGTTTCCGACCGACGTGATGATCACGCCAACTGGCAAGCCTTTGGGCACGTCGGTCAGTCCACAAGATCCGACTCGCTACATCGCGATGTTGGCACTCGCGGCTAGAAAAATGCCCGCGGCGGCACCCGCCACACAAGCACCAAACGCACCGCAAACGATGTTGGCGTCCAACGCTTCGCCGACCACTCCTGCGAAGGCTGCTGTCGCAACCACACCACCTCGAACTCAGCAGAACCCGCACGTTGCATCGAACAACCTGCCTTCGCCCGACAGTCAGTTCGCTGGCGGAGCGACCGGTCAACTGGCCGGAGCACGCACTGACGGAATGACGCTTGGCATGCCCGCTCAAGCAGCACCTCAACGGGAAGCCAAAACGCCAGCCTTTGGTACCGACCAGCCCAAGCTCGCGATGGAAGGTTTCTGTTCCGTTACCGTGATCAACGAAGATCAATGGATCGAAGGCAATCCGAAGTTCGGAGTTGTACACCTTGGAAAGCTGTATCTGTTCCAAAGCGAAGCCAAGATGAAAACCTTCTTGGCTGACCCGGCTCCTTACACACCCGTGTTGAATGAAATCGACGTGGTTCGCTTCTTCGAAGAACGAGTGATCGTTCCCGGAAAACGTCAGTTCGGAATGAAAGATCCTGTTCATCAACGAATGTTCTTCTTCGCGGATGAAGCGGCGATGGATCATTTCTGGAACGAGTACGAACGCTACACCGACGCCGCGATTGAAGTCATGGATCACGCCGTGCGGGATGCAAATCCCGGACTGAACTGATCCAAAGATCGCCGCTAGCACACTGCTTGAATCCGCTCATGCCTCGTTGGTCTTTACCAGCGAGGCATTTTGCGTTGCTGCAGTGATTCCCGAGTGCGGATTATTTCGGATGTAGCGGATGTTTGTTGTGAGCCGCTCACAGAAACCTGGAAGGGTGCACCGATTGCGGTCTGTTTGATGCGTTGTCACTGTCAGTGGGGTACCCTTTCGGGCGGAACCACGTCGCGGGGGCGAGGCCGCATTGCGCGTACTTGTTGAGATGAACGCATGCCGTCGTGCACCTCGGTTGTTTCAGGTTCCACTATCAATTCAACCAACGTTTCCAAGCAGACCACGTCGTGGTTTGTCTTCGCGGGAGCAACGTTGCTGGGGGCCTTTTTGGTGTTCCAGGTTCAACCTGTGATCAGCAAGTGTGTGTTGCCTTGGTTTGGTGGCACGCCCGCTGTTTGGACGACTTGCTTGCTGTTCTTTCAGGTCCTGCTGTTCGCTGGTTACCTGTACGCCCACTGTCTCAGACGTTTCTTGCCGCCGGCATTGCAAGGAGTCGTGCACCTGGCGTTGTTGTGTGCGGCCGCATGGTCTTTGCCGATCGCGCCCTCGGACGCTTGGAAGCCTGTCGGAACCGAAGACCCAACGTGGGCGTTGCTTTGGTTGCTGACCGCACACGTCGCTCTGCCGTATTTCGTGCTCTCCAGCACTGGGCCTTTGGTCCAAGCATGGTTGAGCTATGAAAACCAATCCGACTCCGTCTATCGGCTTTATGCCCTTTCCAATGTCGGTTCGTTGGTGGCTCTGCTGAGCTACCCGTTTGTCGTGGAACCATTGCTGTCAATCGAACAGCAATCCATTTTCTGGTCGCTGGCGTTTTACGGTTTTGTCGTCGTGGATGGCTGGTTGGCAATCAGTTTGCTGCGTCGACGAAAGCAAAGTGTCGCCACGTCAGGCGAAGCTTCTGCAACCGATCAACCGGTACTCGCCGGCTTGCGAGTTGCGGACTGGACCGTTTGGATTGGATTGCCGGCCTTGGCTTCCGTGATGTTGTTGGTGGTGACCAGCCATGTTTGCCAAGACATTGCCGTGATGCCGTTTCTTTGGGTGTTGCCATTGAGTCTGTATCTGCTGAGCTTCATCGTCAGTTTTGATTCGCCGACCTGGTATCGCCCCAAACTTATCGCGGCCTTCACCGGTTTCGCGTTTGTCGTTATTCAGCTGAAAGGCTGGTTCCCCGGAACATGGCAAATGCCCGTGGAAGCACTCTCCTACTTGGTCGTCTTGTTTGGCGTTTGCTTGTTGTGTCACGGCGAGACCGCGGCCCGCAAACCGGCCACTCAGCGATTGACTTTGTATTACGCACTGATTTCGTTTGGCGGTGCAATGGGCGGGATCCTGGTCGCGCTAGTTTGTCCGCTCGTGTTCCAGGACTACCGCGAACTTCCCATCGCCATGTCTTTGTCGATCGGTGTGGTTGCGATCACTTTCTTGGCATCGCGGTCTTGGTTGACGATGACCTGTGATTGGAGATTGTCCAAAGGCATCACCGGATTGATCGTAGCGATCATCGGATTCACTGCCGTCGTGACCACCTTGACGAATCGAACCGACACGATTGATCAGCGTCGCAACTTCTTTGGTGTGCTTCGAGTCGAGAACGATGCCGAACGGATCCAATTGGTGCATGGCAATACGATCCATGGAATCCAGTTGCACGGTCCGGAACGGATGACTCCGACGTCTTACTTTGGACACAGCAGCGGCGTCGGGCGATTGATTCACACAATGCAAGCCGAGTCACCTGAAATGCGAATCGGAGTCATTGGACTTGGGTGCGGTGTATTGGCCGCGTACGGTCGAGAGTCGGACACGATGGATATGTACGAGATCAATCCCGATGTGTTGGCGATCGCCAAAGAACACTTCACGTTCCTCAGCGATTGCCCCGCCACGATCGAGCATCACTTGGGCGATGGTCGTTTGTTGCTGGAGCGACACACCGACAAGAAGTTTGACTTGCTGATCTTGGATGCGTTCAGCAGCGACGCGATTCCTGCCCACCTACTAACGCTCGAAGCGATGCAACTGTACCGGAATCGGTTGGCGGAGGATGGCGTGTTGGCTGTCCACGTCTCGAACAATCATCTCGATTTGGTGCCGCTCACGCACCGGCTGACCCAAGCGATCGGAATGTCAAGCCGATTGATTCAAAACGATCATTGCGACCAGGTTTACACCCGTCCGTCACGCTGGGTCATCGCCACTGATCGCGACGATTCATTTTGGGAATCGGAGCATCTGAGCGTGGCCCACAAGCCGAATGCGGCCGTTGTTGAATCCGCCCCATTGTGGACGGACCAGCATCACAACTTGGCCAGCGTGCTGATTTGGCCGTCACTTTGAGGCTGGCGACGTTGAGCTGTTGGAAATAAGGCACACTGAGATCATCCGTATTTCAGATGCATTTCCCGAGCGAAGAAGTGCAAAGAATCGTCGAATCGAGGTACCGACGGGCTTGACGCAACGCGAATCAAGTCGATAATCTGCCTCTTCAACCCGGGGGATTAGCTCAGTTGGGAGAGCGACGCGCTGGCAGCGCGTAGGTCATCGGTTCAAGTCCGTTATCCTCCACTCCGAAAGCCGCTTGCAATTTCGCAAGCGGCTTTTTTCGTGCGCCGATCTTGAGATTGGATGCGACAGCATTTCCTGGCATTCCGCTGCATGTGTGCTTTGGGATTGGGGACTTGCTGATGTTGCATCCCCTGCCCTTTCGCATCGCATTCACGCCGTCACTCGGTGATTGAGTTGAAGGAATGAATTCGATGGAGGCTTCTTCTCGTTTTGGCCAGGAGTGCCGTTGCGCCCTGTCGTTCAGCCAACTCGATCGATTTGCGAAACCACAGCGCCGCTCCATGATTGTCCGCAGGGTCGTACAACAAAGCGACCTCTCCTCGAAGGCGTAAAATCTCGGCTTCGTAGAATCGTTCGTCGGTTTTGTCGGCGAACGCTTGAGCTTGGTTTAAAGCTTCCGACGCGGCACCGGAGTCATGGTTCTTGAGACAGCTTTCGGCCAGCAATGTGTAGAAGTAATGGCAACCCGCGGTGGTTCCGGATGCACGCCACTGCGTCACGCCATCTTGGATGGTTTGTATCGCACCTTCGTGGTCGCCGCGGGCGGACTGGACCCAGCCACGAATCGCCAGTGTCCACGCGTTCCAAAACGGAAAGCCGTACTCTCTGCCAAGTTGATCTGATCGATTACAAGTTGCCTCGGTCCGGTCAACGTCACCTCGCAGCTGATGTAGCCATTGCGAAAAACCTACCGGCAAAATGAGCGACACGGGATGCGTCAATGGTTCGCCCTGGGCAATCGCCTGATCACTTTGAACAAGCGCCTGCTTTGAGTCGCCTTGCAACCAAAGCGTCCAGGCAAGATATGCCCGAGCGGTGACCCAAACATCGACAACGTCGGTCTTCGAGATCTCGTTTCGCAGTTCAATCGTGGGCTGAACCTCCAAAATCGCCTCGAGATGTTGGCGTGCGGAGTCAAGCCTGCCTCGATAAGCGTCTGTGGTTCCGATCGCTCGATGAGCCATCAGCAGCATGGCGATGTCTTGCGTTTCTCGAGCGGTCCTCAATAAGGTCTCCGCCAAATTGCTTGCCTGACTGAGCTGCGATTGAAGTACGTGGTAGCGGAACAATCCATAAGCGACCGGAAAGGTGGCCAGTGCATCGTCAAGTTGCTCACACAGAATCAATGCCCGTTGATAATTCGTGAAAACTTCTGCAGCAGCGTAGCCATGAATCGCTTGCAAGTGGACGCCCAAAAGGCTGCGTAGCTCAATCTCTTTTCGATCTCGCTCGACTGACGCTTCGATGTGTCCAAGTGCCTGAAGTGCCATTCCAAGATGGCTCTCGGCTTCCAGATGGGCAGCGGCTTGTGTCGCATTCTGAGCCGCTTGCAGCCAATGTTCCACTGCTTGGGGCCAGTTGTGGGCTCGGTGGAAGTGATGAGCGATGACTTCGGCCGGATACGGTGACTGGCACGCGAGGAAATGATTCGCGATCCGCCCGTGAGTGAGCTGTTGTTGCGAAGCAATCATCGTTTCATAGGCTGCGTCTTGGATCAGAGCGTGCTTGAACGTAAAACGTGAGTCGTCACGACGCGAATCGCGGAAAAGCAATTCAGAACGGACCAGCGTATCCAATTCGAAATTCAGTTCGCTATCGGTGGCATCACAAATTGCCTGGATCGCATCCCAATCAAAACTGCGTCCGATGGCAGCGCCTCGCTGAATTGCTTCGGGAATCCTGCCGCCGTCTTGCATGCGTGAGAGCAGCAAGTCTTGCAAGCGATCTGGAATCGCATCGCTCCCTAAAACGGATCCAGACTCAAAAATCGTAGCAATTTGTTCGATGAACAAAGGAATGCCGTCTGTTCGTTGCAGCCAATCCGAAGCTTCATGCTCGTTAGCTTTCTCTTCTCCGACGCAAAACGCGAACATCTCCCGCATTTGCACACTGTCGAGCCGTTGAAGCTTCATGCGACTGACACCCGAATGATCACCCCAGTCTGTTTTGAACTCCGGGCGATGAGTCATTACCGCCATCATCGAAGGAGGAAATCCGTTTGCAATGACACGCCGTAGCAATTCTAAGGTCGACGGGTCGGCCCAGTGGAGGTCTTCCAACACCAAGAGAACCGGCGATCGCTTCGCGTAAGCGTTCAACCAGTCTCGAAGCAACTCGAATGTGGCTTCCTTTTTCGCCGCTGGTGAGAGATCGAGGGGCGGGTAGCATCCAGCCAGCGAGATGGAAAGCAACGATGCCATCAAGCCCACTTCTTGATCGCCTTCAATCCCCAGATCGTCTAGGTATCGAACCATCTTGCTGAGTTGTTTGATTGCGGGAACTGATTCGTCGATCCCTATGCTTCGTCGCAAGCACGCGACGACCCCATGCAGACTACTCTGTCGATAGTAGGGATCAGAGTGAATCAAGAGCTGGATGGGACGTTGCTCTCGTGGGCTATCATCGCTGGGCTTACCCGCCCGAGAATCCACCCACTGGCATAGCCAATGAATCAATCGTGACTTGCCAATTCCCGGCTCTCCAGAGACCAGTGTCACGGACCCTTCACCGGAGGATGTTTGACGCCAGCGTTCTTGCAAACAACTGGTTGCGTCGTCACGGCCAATCATAGGTGTCAGCCGGCCTCGCAGGCCCGCCCAATCGAGAGACCCAGTCTTTCCTTCACCGAGTACTTGATGCAATGCAAACTGCTCGGATTTGCCGAGCTGGATCGAATCCAGCGGCTTCGTTTCGTAGTACGTCTTGACTCCAATACGCGCCGCGTCGCTGACGACCACATGCCGCGGTAGCGCTCTTCGTGTCATTTCAGCGACGACATATCGCAAATGTCCGTTGAGTTCAAAAGCATTTTCTGTTTCGTATTCACCATCGCTCACGACGACGGCGCGGTCACAATGAACGACCGCTTTGCTAAGCACGGTCACGCCGCTCATTCGCTGCCATCGTTCGGCCAGTTCAGGAAACTTGTCTTGAAACTCGAGCGCGGTACGAACGCCTCGTCTCAGACAAACTTCGCCTGCGATGGGAAAACCAAAACTGAATAGCCCTCCCAGGTCAGTGCGACCCACCAAACGACCCTGCTGCTTCACAACAAGGTCCTGGCAGAACTGCATGAACTCCTCGTGCATCACGCTTTGTTCGTCGAGACTGAGGATCGCCTGTGTGTCCGAAGACGAGAATAAGTCCGACGCAAGATGCAAAAGCGTAATTTGACGTTGCATGCTCGCTCGCTTTATCCGTCGACCGCGTTTGCGTTGCATCCTTGATTGCGGTGGACCTGACGTCGCCTTCCATTCCGAATCTTCGGACGTATTCGAAGTGTCTCGATGTGTTTCGCGACCTCTACGATTCGATAATTCGCGGCGGACACACGCCAGTTCGGATGCTAGATCGTCAGCTGTTGCGTGGCGGTCAGGGAAATCCTTCGCCATGGCTTTCAAGCAGACCTGTTCCAGCATCGGCGGAATGGCGGGGGCCAACTGACGCGGAGGCTGGGGATCGTCCTGTCGAATCTGCTGGCGGAGTTCTTCGGCATCGCTGGAACGAAAAGGCAGATGCCCGGTTAACATCCGATATAAAATGACACCTAGCGAATAAATATCGGTGCGGCCGTCGATGCGATGGCCTTGCCCTATCACCTGTTCGGGCGACATAAAACTGGGCGTGCCCGCCACGACACCCCGGCGACGTTTGGCCGTTGAACCAATCAAGTCGTGAATCGCCAAATCAAAATCCACAATCACAGGATGACGGCCGTCACGCATGATGATGTTTTGTGGTTTTAAATCTCGGTGCACGATGCGGTGGGCATGAGCGTGGGCAAGCGCCGATGTCAGTTCGATCGCAATGTCAACAACGCGGGCGGTCGCTAATTGATTCTGTTTCAACCAAACTTCAAGCGTGTCCCCGGGGACAAACGTTGAAACCAAGTAGTGAAAGTCACCGCTGATTCCAGCATCGATGAATGGTACGATCCCGGGATGGTTGAGTTGTGCCAGCAGTTTCGCCTCATCTTTGAAGCGTTCATGACTGTCAGCGTTCGGGTCGAGCCTTACAAGTTTGATCGCTACCTGTTCATTGTTTCGTTGATTCCGCCCCAGGTAAACGACGCCGAACGCTCCCTCAGCCATACGGTTTTCAATTGCGTAGTGCGAAACTTGTTTCGGGATCGCTACCTTGTCAGACGGAAGGCTCATCCATCGCTCCTTCACTCATCCAAATTTGCCGGATCAAGTTAAGACGTCGTTCGACGGACCGTTTGGACATGTCGGCACGCTGGGCAATCTCGTCACATGAATAGCCCTCAATCCGCAACAACGCAATCATCTCCAAAACGTCATCTTCCAAGGAATCAAACAACCTTTGACAATCAGCCGAAAAGATTGCCAGGGCATCAGGACCGTCCGATGGCGAAGCGACATTCTCAATGCCAGATGTTTTGCCGAGCGTTTCAAACGCCGATTCGCCGCTGACATTACCGCCGCCTCGTTTGGCCGCGTTCTGTTGGCGTATGTAGGAACGAGCTTTTCGAGACGCGATGCAAAACAACAATTTCCATAGTGAGTCGCGTCCTTTCACGTCGCCAAGGGCTCCCATTTGAGCTCCACGGCAAAAACTTTTAAACGCGCTCAGGGCGACATCTTCTTCGTCTAGAACACGACGCAGTCGGCTTGGCAATTTTTGACGGGAATAGTTTAAAAGTCGCGGGTAGCAGAATTCCCACAGTTCGGTCGTCGCATCTTCGTCGCCTTCTTCTACAGCACGCAAGCAGCGAGAGATCGGATCATTGGGCACGAGAGACAAAACACGAACGCCTGGATGCGGAGGAGAGTCGGAGCAAAATCGACATCGCCTCAGTTTAGCACCTACCGAAAGTCGCTTCATCGGTTGAAGCCAACCGTGGTTTCGCGTTGCTGTTGTCAAAATAGTCGCACCAAAGCGACGTCCTCTGCCAGTCGATCGAGTTCGTCATCGATCAAGTCGCCACGTTGCGAAACGAAATTCGATCCTTCCGAAGGGTACATCGCCGCTGGCTGCTCACTGGTGTCTCCGGTTCTTAGCATGCGGTTTTGGTCAGATCGCGACGGTTCACTGTCCGCTAGAACTCGTGATCCAAAGGAGAGATAGTTGATGACTCTCAATGCATCCAGCGCTGTCACTCGGCCGTCGCGGTTGACATCATAAAAGGGCTCCATGCTGTCGAAGGCTCGGTACACGGGGAGCAAAGAATCATCCACTCGGTTCAAAAAGTTGATGACCATGAGCGCGTCCAACGCCGATGCATGGCCGCTGCGATTCACGTCTTCGACGAGATCAGCATTGGTCCATACGCTCGCGTTGGCCTGTGTCGTGATTGTCACGACCTGGTCCACTGATAGCGCGGTATCATCGGGATCGGTGAATGTTACCGTAACCGAAAGTTCGTCATCATCGGGATGTTGCAAGAACCCATCTGGCTTCAATCGTAAAACGCCATCGGAGAACTCAAAACGATCGTCATTGATCGTGACGACCGGAGGCTTGGCAAACTCCGACACGAAACGGCTGAGCGGTGTTTGAGAAAAATTCTCTTTCGTCGAGACTCTCTGGTGCGTTGTCGCGAAAGCGGAATACGGTGCCGCGACGACTTCGTGGATAAGGGAGACCCCGATGATCGTGTTGTCGCCATCGCCGCCGTCGATCGTCATCGGAAACTCGACGACATCGATTTGGTCGTCTCCATCGCCGGCTTCGATGCGAACCGGCCCGTCCAACGATTCGGGTTTAAAAACCAACGTATCGTCACCTGCGGTGCCTCGAACAATCGTTTGCAACGAATCAACGCTTCCTCGGATCTCAGCGTGCCGAGAGACGATGTCAAGCTGACCAGCAGACCGAGCCGAAACACCCGAAGGAAGTTCCAATCGGATATCGCCCTGAATTGAAAGCGACCCAAGCGACTGGAGGTCTTCCACGATCGTCAGAGTTTCGGTGGATTTGATTGACAGCCCCAGGCCAGATTGAAAACCGGATGAACCGAGGTCGCGGGTGGGGGTGAATTCGCCTGCTTGCTCGCCTTCTGCACCACTTGTTGGATCGACCACGCCGCCAACGGTCAGATCGCCGGTCGCGGCGAGATACACGCTGCCCGTTATAGCAATTCCTTCAACGGCACCGGTTGTGATGTCGATTGGATCGGTCGGCAAGCCAATGTCGTCGCGAGCAAAAAGCCAGAGCTTTGCTGCAATGACGGTCGATGGTTGATCACGCGGGGGAAGGATGCTGCCGCTGCCAGCGGAAAGAAATGCGGTTTGGTCGGTCTGAACGCGATTGAGGATCAAATCGCCTTCGGTTTCGTTGACGTAGGTGTTCAAGAAACTATCGACGCTCAACCAAGGATTCAGAAAAGGCCGAGCCGTCAAGGGATTTGATAAATCCTGTTCGGTTCCGATTTGATTGACGTCCAATTCGTTCGTGGCTTGGCCAATCGTCCCGCCCATGGCCACCAGTTCAATCCCTGAACCAACGATGTCCGTCTGCGGATTTCCGTCAACGATCGCGCCGTTTGCCGAATACGGATCCATTGGATCCACGACGTCAATCGCGTCAACGATGGATCCGGCGGCACGCAGTCGTACGCGATTCCCAACAGCTACGCCATCCTCGTCGATGGTTGAGAGCACTTGCCGAATCCGTAGATCGGAAGCGTTCTCTGAAATGGCGATCCCACCGGGGCCAACCGCCGTCAATGTGCCACCAATTTCGACATCCAAAAAATCCAAGAAGCCAAATGCTTCGGCAAATCCGATGTAGGAATCTGAACGCAGGTGTAGGTCACCGGCGGCCTTCAGGTTGGTGCGATCGGATTGCACCGATTCGGTGATACCCGAATCAGATGATATGTCGATAAAGGATGCCGCGGAAAAGACTTGGTCGATCCGCAAATCATTTGGGGCACTGGTCTCGTCGGCATTCTGCTGCAACACGATTTCGTTCTGTGCCCGAGCAACGATGGAGTTGTTGTGTTCTACTTCGATTCTCAGGGGTTGGTCGAGCGATCCGATACTACCACCAGAAGATTCCAAAACGATTGCAGCGCCCTGGACATGCGCCGATTCCGTTTGTGCTGCATCACCGCTCAGGTTTCCGTCGGTTTTGATGCGAATATCGGACGGACGCCCATTGAAAGTCGACTGCAATGAATGAAGCTCGCCGATCACCAGGTCCATCGCTGACCCGAGAAGAATGTCTGTATCCGCGATCGCAGTAACGGGGCCCGTTGTTTGAACGTCAACATCTTCTCGGCGTGCTACACGAACATGTGTGGCAAGATCATCGGGGACGATGGGCGAAAGGGTGCCGAGACCAACCAGCCTTTGCGAAGTCTCGAGTCCCTCTGCGTAGTTCTCGAAGATCAATGTGCGACCATCATCTACAACACGACGGACTGTGTAGATGCCTTCGTCGAAATGATCATATTGGTGCGGGTCCTCGGCATCGTTACTTAGGTCGACATAGACACTTCGCCCCGCTTGGATTCCAAGGTCGTGCCACGTCTCGGTCGCATCGAGCGGAAGCGTCAAGGAGACAAAATCAATAGACGAAGCGGAGTCTGGGTATTGCGTCCCCCTGGTGACGCCGGCCAGATCAATCGGAGCCGATCCTAGATACAACACGTCGTTTGGTCCCGCAGTTGAAAGGACGGCCTGTTGTTTTAGCGTGATGGTTTGGGAACTGCCGGCGACGGGTAATTCGATGAATTCGGGTTCACCTTGCGAACCGATGCTGCCGGGGAACTCTTGGTTATTCGACGTCGCATCCAGTCGAATTTCCGAGGCGATGATATTGGGCTGTTCGGTGACCAATTCAGTGTCGGTAACGACAACAAAGTTGAGCGTGTTTGACAATTCCTCGCGGGTCCACCGACGCATGGATGCGTCGATGGCGGCGATCTCATCGGAGGTCGCGGTGTACTGGAAACTTGGGTCAAATTGGTTGCCAAATTCACCGTAGGCTTGGTGTAGAGCGTGGTACTGCTGAGTTCGACTGCTTTCCAAAGTTGCGATCGTATCAGGATTGTCAGCGTAAAAGGATCGCTCGGCTTCACTCAAGATGATGAGGTGGTTCGCGTCGTACTCCGCAGGTTCCCTTTGAGTATTTCTCAATTGCCAATAAGTTTGATATTCTCCTGTCTTGATATTCTCCAGCGTTTCGATGCGACCGGTACGTTTGTCGTCAAATCCATCCTCCGTCGTCAGTTGCAGGGAATTCCAAACGGCGGCCGATTCGATTGCATTGAAGTCATCGACATCATCTTCGGTCCGTCGATCAACGATTCTTCGCCCGTTCAAACCACGAAGGGAAACGATGCCACCGGCCTCAATCTGGTCGATCCCAATGTCCGAAAATTCAGCCTCTACAAAAATATCACCGGGCGCCGTCGCGTTGATGCTGGTCAGCGGATCGATAAATAGCGGTGATTCAGCCGATCCAATGTTTCCGGTATCTGAAACAAGGCGTATATCGACGCCACTCACATAGGAGCCGAGTGCGTGGTCAAAGATCGACCCCGGTACGGAAAGCTGCATTGCACTCCCACCACTGAAGCGGCGCACGACCAAATCACCACTCAATTCACGGACGTTCGCTGAGCCAGCAGCACTGATGTCTAGCTTCGGTAGCAATCCATCCAGTGTGGTGCTCGACTGGTCAATCAGAAAGGGGCTGTTCTCAGACCCGATTGATGATTCGTTGGCTACGACTTCAATTTCACGACCACCCACGATGCCCAAATGACTGTTGCTTATCTCGATCGGGGAATTGCTCCGGATATTGGTGCGTCCAGTCGGATTGGAAACTCGTCCGGCAAAATAGATATCCCCGTTTGATTCGATATTCACTCCGCCCTCGTCGTATCCGACGAAATTGATCTTGATGTCACGGTCGGCTTCCAACGAATGCGTATCAATCCGCGTTTCCCTACTGTCTTCGACCGTCCTAGTGAAATAGTTCTTGTTCAAATCCAGGAACCCTGACCATGTCGTCCATTGGTCCACGACGATTTCGCCGCTGGTCGTGCTGCTGGTACTGACCGCGTGTGAATACTTCGGGAGCGAGAGGTCGTGGACGAAATAGCTGCCCGCGTCAATGAGATAGGTATCATTTGGCGATTCAACAGTATTAACCGTGTTGGCTCCATCCTCCGCAAATTCGTCGATCACGCCGAGCCAACTGGACGTGGTGTACGTGCGGGTAATGAAAGTCCCAGACTTTTCCGCTATCGAAAACTGGTACTGCAAACCAGTGACCGGCTCATAGACGATGTCGGATAAATCGTCATGAATCGTTTGGATGTTGCCGGCTGTTTCGACGACCCGGTCTCCTACTTGCTGAAAGAGAGTCGTCTGCGACAGTTCGGGACTGGACAGAGGACTTCCAGGCCCCTTCGCTCGGTCATTCAAGATGATCGTGCCGCTGCCTTGCTGGCTCACATCCAGGCGACGAATCTCAATTGGAACATTGGTTTCGTTGTTGATGTTGATGTTCGCGTAGCCACCGAGCACGCGTATTTCGCCGTGGCTGGTGTTGGCGATGTGGCCGTCAATCTCGACGTACCCGCCACCGGCTCGCAACTCTTCGATGATGATACGCCCGCTGGCTGGATCGTAAGAAACGTCAAAGTCTTCGCTGCCACCTAAATGCGTGTCCGCATTCAATCGCAACACCGAGTCGCCAGTGTGCGCGTTGATTGCATCGGCGACATCGTCTCCAAGCGTCAGGTTGTAGTCCGATTTCCCACTTTCGATCAAACTGTTGATGTTGACGTACTGGGCCGAAAGGAAAATCCGACCAGCCGATAACTTGCCGTCGCCGCGACCTTGGTCGATGAAATCCTCGTATGTGTCCGAGGTTAAAGACTGTGTTCTAATTTGATCAAGATAGGACACAACGCGAGCGTGCTCGGTGCTGCCTTCGTACGTTGATCCCTGTTGCCCCAAATCGATGTTTAAAGTTCCTTCTGCACCCGCAATGACGGACTGCGACAGCACTTCGATCGGAGCGTTGATCGTGATATCGCCCGCTCCGGCCGATGGATTACGAATTGTCAACGAGCCACCCAAGTTCGCGATCGGTCCGCTGACAGTGATACTGGGCCAAACCAGCGGCGCGTCACCGTTTTCAAGATCGACGCTTTGGGCTCGGTTTTCGACCACGATCGAAGGCGTCCCAGAATTGCTGAAATTGCTCATGCCATTGATAATCACCCCGCCATTGAATTGCGGGATGAACAGCCCCGTTGTTTCTATGAAGGCTCGCGTCTGATTGATGATCTCAATGGCCGGGTCACTCGGCGCGATGACTTGACCGGTTCCGCTATCACCAAACTTTTTGAACTGGCCGGCGACGATGTCGATGATTCCCGAAGAACTGGTGATCGGATCAACCACGACCGTGACAATGGATTGTTCGATTCGCTGGGGCTCGCTGGCACCTTCGGGAGTTTCGGCCAGGCCTTTGACCTCCAGTTGGGCCTGCATCCGGTCAATTTCGTCCTGGTATTGCTGCACCAATAATTCATTGCTGCGATGGTCGTTGATCAAGTTCTTCAGTCGGCGGATTTCCGTGATCAAAGGTGATGTCAGAGACGATGGCACCAATGTAAATTGAATCGAATCGTCGGAGTCGTCTGATCGTTGCACGCTGTAGCTGCTGGCGGAATCGACATCGCCGCCGTTGTAAGTGATCCCCGTGATATCCAGTTTTCTGTATCGGTTGAGTCCGGTTTCGGCTAAGCCTGTGACTTGAACGGTTGATGTGACGGCTTCGTTTCCTGAGCCCTCGGTCACTTCTTGGCCGCCTTCGCCGATCAAGTCACCGACCGCGTTGATGACCCCTTCGACCAAGTCCACGACAGCGGTGGTCCAGCTAACCGATTTCGCCAACGCGTTGACTTCGCTGACTTCGTCATTTTGAGCATGCAGACGCAAATCGCCGCCACTGCGTACCACGCCGTTCTCGGAGACTTCGATCGTGTTGGTCTGCATCAGATTGGCTGTGGCAGTGGACGACGTAATCGGAATCAAACTACCTGAAAAGACATCCAATCGGGCATCAATGTCGTAGTTGTCCCGATTGGGAGCGGAATCCGTGCCAGCGGAAATTTGGATATCGCCGTCGGCAACCAGAGTCCCGTGAATCAAGACTTGATTGTCGGGCCGGATATCGACCCGGGATGTCCCGATGCCAACGGTCAGCACGCCGTAGACCTCCGTGCTGGTCTGGATATCAGCCTGTGCGTTTCCGCGAGCGGTGATGTTCATCGTCCCTCCGCTGTGGACCGCGGCGGACGGGTCGACGGTGACGACTGCTTGGTTGTCCAGTGCGTCGAGCGTCGTGTTGACACCGGAACCCGCACCAACGCCCCCACTGGCGACGACCAACTCATCTATCGCGTTGATTTTGTTGGCGGAGTGCAGGTCGATTGAATCGCCCGCGAAGAGCAACGCCGAATCATCGATCAGTACGTCGGTATTCAAAGTCAATTGCGTCGCGCTACCCACGCCGACGCCTCCGACGATGCCGCCCACGGTCGCATTCGCATTTCTGTCAAAGCCATCGTCAGCGAACGGGCTGGATTTGTCGATCCGATTCGTCGCGGTTGCTCGGATGGTGGCAGCGTCCATGTTCGCTTGCTGACCAATTTCCGATTTGACCGTCGACGCGATAGTGTTGGAAAGATTCCCTCCCGATCCGGTTAGCACTCCGCCGCCGATGGCACTCAGTCCGGTATCGAAGTGAGACAGGTGGTTGGAGAGCACTTGAAATGATCCGGTCAAGTCAAAGTCCGCTTCGGCACCGATGGTCGCGGAAGTCGTGCTTGTGTTTCTAGTTTCTGCGGTGGCGGAAGAACCAGAAGCCACGCCACCGGCACCAGCCGTCGCGCCGGCGAAAGTGCGTTCGATGGAAGCAGCGTTGATTCTGAAACTGTTCCCCTCCAGCGTGACGCTCGAGCCAACGCGGGCGATGTCATTTCCCGAATCATTAGTACCGGCATAGGTCGACCCGAACGATCCTAAACCGATTGCCAAACTATTCGCGTCGGCGTGGTGCTCGGATACGCGACGTGCAAACAAATTCGTCGAGGCAATTTCCAGTGTCGATCCATCTGCAATTTCAGCCAGCACATTCGCCGTGTTGGTGATCGAAGCGACGGATGCTTCCACACCCAACAAGGACCCCGACGAACCGTCCGCCTTGGCGACGGAGGGAGTATCGCCGTTGAAATCAGCGGTTTGTGCCAGAGTTTGCGATTGAAAGATTTCTTGGTCGGAATTGCCCAGCCGAGCAGTCACCTCGCCACTGATGTTCACGGTGGATTTCGAGACGCCGACCAGTCCGCCAAGGCTGAGCGCGAAGCCGGCGGAATCAGATTTGCCAACAGGTGTCGCTCGAGCGAAAATCGTTGCATCACGAACGTGGATGGCACCGCCGGATGCTTCGGCAGTGGTCGTCGGCGTGATGGTGTTTTCGGTCACTGATCCACTGCCCACCAATCCGATCAATGCCGCCGCAGCGGTCCACGTATGGGTGTGTGCATCGGCAGTGATGGTGTTGGTCGAAGTGACATCAAGGTCCGCTTCGGGAGAGTCGATGTCACTGTCGGTCAAAGTTGAATTGGTCGTCGACGTGATCTGATTCTTGCCCTTGGCGCCGCCTCCCGCACCCGCGACAGAGAACGACGACAATGCCAGGGCAACTGCCATCGCGTAAGCGTCGGCATCAGCAACTACGTTTTCATTGGCTTCCAGCGTCAGGCCGTCGCCCGTCGTCGCGGAAACGGTTGTTCTTGAAACAGACGCGTCGATTGTGTTGTCGATCCTGTTAGACGCTTCTGAGACCGAGACTGTGACGGCCACAGCACCGCCCGATCCGCCGACACCGACCATGGTCATGGAACCGACCAATGCCGTGACGACGCCTGTTTCAGTGTTCTGGTCATCAGGATTATTTGTCGCCCGGACGATCACGGAACCCGCGTCAACGGTGCTGGCGACGGCGGCTGCGTCGCTCTCGTCGTTGATGATTGCGCTGATTTTTGTGGCCAGATTATTGGTCGCACTGCTGCCGACGACTGCCGCAGAACCGGCCACATTCCCGAGTGCACCAGCGACCGAATTAGCCTTAACCGTCGCGGTCACTGTGTCGATGTTCTCGGTCAGTACCGACAATGTACCGGCGGCCGTCATTTGACTGCCTTCGACCAATGATTTGACTTCGGAGACGAATAGCGTGTCGCCATCTGGACTGGTCTGTACGGTCTGCCCGATCGTGTTGGTCGCAATCGAGACTCCGATTGCTGGACCACCACCAACGTTGCCTCCGCCTACTGAAACGCCATCGCTTTCGATTGATGCGGACAACGTGGCTCTACGACTCGCGTTGACATGAATATTGTGCCCCGCGTTAATCGTGCTGTCGGAGACCCGCGCGAGTGTCGCCGAGTACAGTCCGTTTTCAGCTAACGCACCGGCTCCCGCGACTGCGACGGCAAGCCCCGAGCTGATACCGCCAACGTAAGATGCCGCCAAAGCCAAAGCTTCCATCGTGTTGTCGCTTGTTGCAACAACGGAAACATCCCCGTCGAAGATGCCACTTGCCGGTGACGATGTGCGGATCGTCGATCCATCCAAGACAGCAGCGTCGACCTGATTTCGATTTTCATTTTTGGCGACGGAAATTCCAATGGATAAGGCGGCCGTGCCGCCGCCGGATATTCCGGCCCCGACGGTCATCCCGTAGGTGCGTGAACTCAACGCAGTCGAGTCCGTGGCTGACACCATAAAATCGCCGGCGTCCACTGTACTACCGATGGTGGTCGCAGAGATCTGTTGTTGAATCAGGTTATGCGTTCCAGCACCTGCACCGGCAATCGCCGCGCCGAAACCACCGGTGACGGCCGCTCCCACGGACGATGATTCCGTGATCGCAGACAAGATCGTCTGGTTGATCGCTTCGACCTGAACTTGCTCCGATACTTTGACGACCGATTCGTTCAACGTGGCTCGCGTGGCACCGATGATTTCGTTCAAACCCAATCCGATTCCAATCGACGCGGCGCCCGATGCGCCGGCACCACCGCTGCCGCCAACACCAAATGCGAAGCCGCTCGCGTGAACCACGCCGCTGTGCAGAGCGACAATGTAAAGCGAATTCGTGTCAATCACGCTACCGTTTTCCTCGCTTTGTCCGACCTCCGCCATCACATCTTGGTCCAACCAGTTTCGGGAACCGGCACCGGAGCCTCCGAATGTGCCTCCTGCGATGGGAGTGAAGCGTGCCGCCACCGCTCCCGCGATCGAATCGGCTGTCAACGATGTGTTCGCGGTCGCCTTTACATCGACCTGGCCTGTCGTCCCGGTGTCGAGCTTCGTGCCTAACAACTTGGCCGAAACGTTGGACGTCACGTCATTGATCGCGACGCTTGCACCGAACGAGACGGCAGCTTTGACAGCAAGGCCAGCGACAAGGGATGCGCCACCGGCATCGGAATTGACCTGCGACATCTCCTGCGCTTCGACACGAACATCATTTGAGTCGTCGATGGTACTTTCGCTGATCCACGCCAACGAATTGAGTTGTGCTTCGTTGACGGCCAACGCGCCGACGCCAGCCAGATTCAATTTGCCAGCGCCGGTGCTACTGGCTTGGACTGCGACTGACGCACCAATCACGACCGCATCGATATTGCTGTCGGATTTTGCATCCACCGCAATATCGTTAATGGAACCGGTGACCGCATCAATGTAGGCAACGGATTCACTGGCGATTTGATTGATGGCGACAGGTACCGTCAGCGAAACCGGTCCCAAGCGTTTTGCATTGGGCTGGGCCGAGGAACTGCCCACTCCTTGAATTCCGCCGCTGATCACCCAAGAAAGAACATCACCACTCGCTGATGCATCCACCTCAACCGACGACAAAGCGACTCTTCCGTCTCCGATCGCTGCCGCTTCTCGATCCCTGCGGCCCAAGAAAGCAGCCACGTCTTGGTCAATGACATTGACACCGATCGAAGTGCCGACGCCGATCTGTTTGCCTTTCAAGAACGCACCCAAAATGTTGATGCGATCGAGTGTGTCGGTCGCGTTGATCGTCAAACTGCCACCTGACAACTCGACTCCATCGCCGACGCTGGCACGTGTGTCGGTTTTGATATTGGATGCGGCGATGGCGGCGGAGAACCCGAATTGGGACGATGCCGTTCCAGTTTGCACGAGTGCCAGATCGTAGAGATCGGAAATTGCCGTGACGTCGATGGCGTTGTTGAGCCAATCGTCGCGTCCTACGATTGCCGCATCGGCAATTTCAGCAACCGTCGTGTGATCGCCCAATGTCAACAACATCGTTCCACCGGCCGCGTTTTTGCCGGAGACACCGAGCGGATCGATTAGGTCTTTGATGAAATCTTGGACACCACCTCCCTCCCGCTTATGCCCTCGATTGATTGCTTCAGCCAACCCCGGAACACTCAGGTTGATAGCCGACATCTGCCCAGCCCCAACGCTGAACGTATCCAGGGTCGCGTTGACGCTGACTGATTGGTTGTCAACGGACAGTGCGTCACTCGTTTGCACGTGTGCGCCTTCGCCAATGCGAGCGATCACATGATTGGTGGTGTTGGTTACCATCAAACCAAGTGCCAGCGAAAGCGAGTCGTCGCCGCCGTCGGCAAGCGTTCGCGCGTACACGTTGACCAATCCGGCTAGCCCGTGAGTCCCGTCTAGCAGCGACTGAAAACTGCCAAGTCCAAATTGCTCCAGTGTCACGGCCGCGTTTACACCATCGTCGCTGGCACCCAAGAATGGATAAACGACTTGAGCGTTGACCGCAATCAGCCCTTGCGCATCCAAGACCGCTTGCTGCGTCACGTCGGCGTCATCGACAAAACGATCTTCAACGACTGCGTGAGCGTCGTTATGAAAGAATCCGTAACCCGCGCTGACGGCGAATTCTTTGGTGTTTTCGTTCTCTTCATTCAGCGCGTTACGCGTTGATTCACCGATCGCTCCCAAACGCGTTCGTTGCACGATGTCGGCGTCCAATGTGATGCTGCTGCTCGAAGCAAGGTCCGCAGTCGCTCCGATGATTGCGTTGACATCATGATGAAAGACTGAAACAACGAATGATCCGGCCGCGTCGATGCCGCCCTGTTTGTCGCTTTCAGGTTGCGTCGTGCCCCCAGGGTCCACGTTTGTTACATCGGTCGCATCAGAAACTCCGTTGCCTTGGATGCTATCGCGAAGTGAATCGAAGAATCCGAGTCCCGCTGATCCAATGTTCTCGATTCTTCCCGCCCCGACGCCGCTAAGAACTGAACTCCAAGGCTGTTCGCCTTGTGTCAAATTCACTCCGGCCTCTGCTTTGTTGATCGCTGATAGCTGAGCGACGACTGAAATCCCGCCCGATGTGCGTGTCAGCGTGTGGTCTGTACTGCCACCAAAACTGATGTCCACTGTCTCACTACCAAACGCGTCGGCCAACGACCCGGTCAAACGCAGTTGATTGGGATAGTGCGGATCAACAACGGCATAGTATCCATGATGATTGTCCAGCCCGTTGATCGGGGCATCGGGCAGCGACACGCTGCCAAGGCTGCTGACGACGCTCTCCGAGGCATCAAAGGCGAACATCTCGTGCTCTTCTGATCTCGACGGATCGGTGGCATAGAGCAAAAAGTCGCCGGTCTGAAAACGATGATCCGCTGGCAAGCTGATCCAATCGTCTTCGGCGTTGACGTCATCAAGCGGATTGAAACTCAATCTGTTTTCGTCGTATCGAAATCCGTGAGTTCCGCTGGTTCCAGCTGGCAACGAGAAATCAACAAAGTCTATTGTGCCAGGCAGACGTAGTTTAATTTGCGATCCAATTTGAACCGCTTCGTAACGTTGGTTTTGTTTCAGTCCAGTGATGCTTTGCGGCAGAATGTCATCGTCACCAGCTTCCGATCCCAAATAGACAAGACTGCTGACACCATCAGGCAGAGTCATTTCGATCCGCCCATCATTGCTCGCGTCTTCGGAACTGACTTCGCTCGCGTCGAATTTGATTACCGAAAGTCGAGTCAGCGAATGGATCGCCTCGGCATCGACATTTGCATTTTCCAAGTCAACGCTTTCTGCACGGGCGAGACGAACGGTTTGCTGGACCCCGTCCGCATGTTGCGAGCGAATGTTTGCCTCGCGGACAATGTACTCTTCCCCATCAATCAGGCCCGGCATGGGCGTCTCGCCACGGTACGTCAGCCGCTCGCCCGCGAGAATCGGATTGGCCGCAGGGATATTGTTCAGGAGCAGGTAGTCACTGCTGGAGAAGATGTCTGCGCCTGTAAAGTCGATCTGCGATCCAGAAACGCCATCTGACTGAATTGTGCCATTGACTTCCGATCGCACGATCGCATTGTCGACGCCCACTGCAGCAGAGAAACCCACCGTCCCGTCGTTGAACACCGCCGTTGTTGCGGTCACGTCGTTGATCACTTCGCTGACCGCCTTGACGTTGACCTCGCCACCGGAGTGGATGGTCGTCCCAGCGGCAACGTCGATGGTTGACGTTTCATTTGTCAACGCCAGCGACAAATTGACGGCGGTCTTGACCTTTTCAGCATCTTGCGATCTCGCTCGCGAATTCGCTTCGTTCCGAGCGACGTTGATCGCTGTGCTAGTCGCATCAGTAACAAGGTTGACTGACCCGGTTGCCTCCATTTGCGTGGTCCCCAAAACGTCGATCGTCGCCGAAGAAGTCGAATGGCTGAACCCAACCGAGACCGTCGCGGGCAAGCCGCTTCCATTGAGACCTGTGACCGCGATCGAATTCAAAGACGAGTCGGCTACCGCTGTCGCACTGACATCAATCGCCCCGACGCTCCTTAGCACCGAATCAGCCAGCGTGATCCCCGCCGACGCGTTGTGGATTTTCGCTTGACCACTCAGCGGGCTGACGGCGCCGCTGAGTCCGATCTGAGGTAGTGTTTGAAGTTGGGTGATCAGCTCATCAGCGATGACGTCTTGGTGTCCGCCCAGTTCACTCCAGCCTGTGGACGTGATTCCATTCGCGCTCAGTGTGATCTGATTCGCCGAGATGGTCGAGTTGCGGACCTCGATCGTTTGTGATTCGTTTGCGACCAACCCGTTGAGCACGGCGTCGCTGATCACATCGCCCAAGTCAGGCTGTTTGACGGCGGACAACACGACCTGACCTGCTCCGAGCAAACCACCGTTGACCACCAGAATCGACTCGGCTGAGACGAGCAGATCGTATCCGGATAGGTTCACATCAGTGTCAACCTGAAACGCGGCGGCTGAAATTTCGATCCGATTGTCATCGATTCCGTCGAAATTGATTTCATCGAGAACGTTGCTATTGTCTTCGGCCTGAACAATCTTCAGAAATTGTTCGCCTGGCTGCAATTCAACGTTTTGTCCCGGAAAACTAAGCGACGCGGCCAGCACCCTGCGGGTCTCCAGCGTTTCGACGCCCAAGCGACGACGAGATCGCGTTTGACCACAGTCAGCACGTCGTGGACGATTTCGCAAGAAACGGCGCGTCCACGGGGACCTCTCGGGTATCATCGCATCTCCAGTCGGGAAGGGGGCCCAAAAAGGTGATGAGTCTCAGATTTGGGGCGGCTACCTCCTATGTGGCAATGTCGTTTCACAGACCGCCAACGATTTTCAGAATCCCAATGACCAGGTACCGGATTTATTTCCGATGGCTGTTGGATTGCGTTTTGCTTGACGTCCAATGTCGTTGCGAAAGCTCACCTCTGACCATGTGTGGAACAGGAAGCTGGCTGTGGTGAACCTTTGGGATCGATCGAGTATCGGCCTGTTGCATGAGTTCTCATCGTGCGACACTGGCTGCCATTTTGATGGAACGAGACGGAGGAGTTCACTTGCTTGACTCGACGAAGAAATACCCGATGGTGATGCCGGATGGGACAGAAATCAAAACCGTTGTTTTGCTGAATCAAGTCATCGACCATCCCAAAATTGAGATTGGTGACTTCACCTACTTCGGTCATCTGGAGGTCCTGGGTGATTACGCCAGCTACCTTGCGCCGTTTCTGTTTCCGCTCAGTCCGGAACGTTTGGTGATCGGCAAGTTTGGGCAAATCGCCCATGGCGTGCGATTCATCACCAGCTCGGCCAACCATAACATGAGCGGCTTTTCGACCTACCCGTTCAACAACTTCTCGATGCATGAGAAGACGACGGCGGAGGACATACAGGTGATGTTTGATATTCCGGGCCGCAAGGGAGATACCGTCATCGGCAATGATGTTTGGATTGGGATGGAGGCCATCATCATGCCGGGAGTCACAATCGGAGACGGTGCGATCATTGGGGCTCGTTCGGTGGTTGCCAAAGACGTTGCCGCCTACACCGTTGTCGCGGGCAACCCCGCGCAGCCCGTCAAGCGACGCTTTGATGAAGACACCATCAATTCATTGCTTGAGATCAGCTGGTGGGATTGGCCGGTCGAGAAGATCGAAGCCAACATCGACGCGATTGTGGGTGGTGAAATCGAAATTCTGAAACGTGCCAACGAGGGCAACCCGCGCTAAAGCGGCTGATGCCCGGCTCCGTAAGGACCGTCGGAACAATTCGTGTCGTAGCCGAACTCGCAAGAGTTTGGATGATTCACAACTAACTCGCCAAAGTCTTGCGACTTCGGCTACCAGAAATCGCCGTCCCCCACACCGGAGAAAACTAAATGACATCCAATCGGTATCAACCCAAACTGATTTGCTCACTCGCAGTTGTTTCATTGCTGCTGGGGAGTAACTTACGAGCGCAACCGCCACAGCCGGAAAGAATTACAACCATCGCATCGGTCGGTGATGTGGTGACGACAAAGGTCGATTTGGCTTTGCCTGACGAGCTGTATCAAGGCTACCTGTTTTGGCACCAAGCGGATGAACTCGCCACCGATGTCGTTAATTACGCAATGCTTCTCGATGCTGAAGGAAGTGTGGCTCATCGCTGGGATACCGATTTAAACGGCGGCGGACATACTTCGTACCTGCTGAAATCGGGCGGCCTGCTGCGAACTGGAATCAGGGACAGAAGTTTTACTTCTGGGCAACCAGTCGCCGCCACCGACACGCTTCAGATTACCGACACCACTGGAAAAGCGATCTGGGAGTTGAGTGCCAGCGATATTGACTTCAACGGGAACAATATCACGTTCCACCACGACATGTTGCCCATGCCCAACGGCAACATTCTGGTTTTGATCTACGAAGAAATCAGCCCAAAAGACGCAGCGGCTGCCGGTTGGTCGGCCGGCAGAGGAAAAACGGTCTGGTCGGATGGAGTGTTGGAGATCAAGCCCAACCTTGAACAAAAATCGTTTAACGACAAGCCGGAGGACGACGGCGCTTCAAATTCCCATGAAGTCGTCTGGTATTGGCGTTTTATTGACCACATGATTCAGGACCAAAACACCAAAGCGGCCAACTACGGAGTCATCGCCGATCATCCCGAAAAGATCGACGGCCACTTCCCTAAAAGATATGCGCCAATGAATGCGGTGCGGCAGCATTTGAATGCGATCGACTATCACGCGGGGAAGGATCAGGTTCTTGTTAGCTCGTTCATCTACAACGAAATCTGGGTGATCGACCACAGTACGACCATCGAACAAGCCGCAGGTTCGACAGGTGGTCAAAGCGGCAAAGGGGGCGATCTACTGTTTCGATACGGCAATCCAGCTGCCTACGCGAGGGGCACGGAGAATGACCGACTATTCCAAAATCAACACGACGCCAACTGGGTTGACGAAGGACTTCCCGGAGCCGGCAACATCCTGGTGTTCAACAACAATACAGACACAAGCAGCATCGCCAGAGTCGGCGCTGGTGGAGCGTCAGCCGCTGCTGCTCAGGAAGCGTTAAAGGGAACCAGCAACGTCCATGAAATTGGCCCTACGGTCGACAATGGACGTTACGCCACAGGGAAAGCTGGAACGTTTGAAGCGAAGCAAATCTGGTTCTGGGAACACGCCGACTTTTTTGCTCCCTTTCAAGGCGGAGCACGCCGCTTGCCTAACGGGAACACACTTCTCACCGATACTGTCGGAAAAAGAGTCTGGGAAGTTGCGTCTGATGGAGATGTCGTCGTTCGCTACAATGGCTCTGCCCCTGCTTTCAAAACCTTCAAGTATTCGGCCGAGCAAGTCTCAGATTTGGTCTCAGGTGAGTTGAAGGAGTAGCAAAAGCAAAAACGTAGCCGAACTCGCAAGGGTTTGGATGACTGTCAATGAACTTTCCAAAGTCTTGCGACTTCGGCTACAGATATTCCTCAATGCTACGCTGAGCCATTGTTAGAAGAAATGAACGAGCCCCATGCAGCCGCATTCTTGAAGGGGTCGGCGTTGGTTTCCAAAGCTGATGTGCTGTCGCATCTCTTGATGACACATTCTGCCGCTCACTTGCTGCGGTTACCAAGCTGGCGACGTTTCACTGGGCGTGCCAATGTTGAGCGATGACGATGCGATTGCTCCGCATGATTTCCAGTCGCGTACAGGCATAGTCTTTTCGCAAATTGCACGCCGTTGGGTTGATAGTGGCTCGCGAGAAACTTGAACCGACGGGATCACTGATGTAATTCCTGTGCCCAACGACGGACCGTTCTCTGGATCGTGTTTTTGTCGAACGCGGCGAAACCCAGAATCATGCCCTGTGCGTCGCCGGACTGTGAATAGATGCTGACGGGATGAAACTCCACACCGGCTCGACCAGCGGCGGCGACGAGTCTTTTTTCTGCAGTCTTGGTGATGCCGCGCACTGTGAGGTGCATGCCAGATTCGGGTTGGTGGACGTCAATGAATTCGCCCAAGTGCTTTTCCAAAGATTCAAAGAGGGTTGTTTGGCGTTCAGCGTAAAGTGAACGCATGCGGCGAATGTGTTTGACAAAATTCCCAGACTCGATGAAACGGTGGAGCGTCATTTGAACAAGCTGCGGCGATGAGCGATCTTGCAGAAAGCGGGAGTAGGAAAATACCTTGGCCAGATCCGCTGGAACAATCAAAAAGCCCAGTCGGATGGCTGGAAACAGCATTTTGCTGAAGGTTCCCATGTAGATTGTGCGCCCCGATGAATCGAGACTGCTGAGCGAAGCATGCGGGCGTCCTGTGTAGCGAAACTCGCCGTTGTAATCATCCTCAATGATCCAGCTTTTGTGCCGCTGTGCCGTGGCGATCAGTTCCAGCCTCCGGTTCAGGCTCATGGTCATTCCCATTGGCCATTGCCCGCCCGGCGTCACGCAGATGAGTTTTGGCTTGGGGGTCTTTTTCGGGACTCGTGACAGGTCGATTCCTTCGGAGTCCAGCGGCACGGGAACCAGTTGTGCTCCGGCGATGTCGAGCAATCGATTTGCCGGAGCGTTGCCTGGTTCTTCTACCCACACCGCGTCGCCCGGATTCAACAACAACTGAGCAACCATGGTGAAGGCTTGCTGAGAACCCGATGTGATCACAACTTGTTCGGGAGTACACGACAGCCCTCGTGAAACCGCCATGTACTGGGCGATGGATTCTCGCAGTGGAAGATAACCTTGTGGATCGCCTAACATCAGATGCTTGGTAGACCAGCGAGCCTGCTCGTTGCAAAAGCGATTCCAAACGTCCAGAGGGAATTCTTCAATCGCCGGCAAGTGCGGCGTGAACGCTTTGGGCTTCGTCGCTACGGGCGGCACCCAAGCGGCTTCTTCGGAAAGTTGCTGCCCCAATGCCGAAAGACAGCCAGTCGAATCTAGTTGCGGTTTCGTAGCATTGGTAGCCGCAGCGAACTCAAAAGCTTGCGGAGGCATTTTGGCGACACGAGTTCCGCTTCCTCGAACGGACTCCAAATACCCTTCCGAGATCAATTGCTCGTAGGCGGCCAAAACTGTATTTCGTGACACGCCTATCGCTGTAGCGAGGTTGCGGCTCGACGGCACTCGGTCTTCCGGCTGCAAGGTTCGATCGGCAATGGCATGACGCAGGTGGTCCTCCAGTTGCTGATAAACCGGTCTCGAGTCGCTGTTGCTCAACTGAATCGACTCAAATTCAAATTGTTCTCTATGTCGCGGCATTGGCTCCTCAAAGTGGCCCTGTTCGGTTTCTGGAAAGTGGGTCTTGGTTGGTGCCACTGGATTCGTATGATTCTACTCAGAAACGTTGTTCAATGACTACCAGTACATCAAGTCTTTGCTGGAACAACCAACTCAATCGACTATTTAAGGCGGATGACCCATGAGAAACAAACCATCAATCACACTATTTGCTTGTGTGCTCTTGCTAGCCGTTGGACAAATTGCCCAAGGTCAGGACGGCCAGCCTGATTCGGTGAATGCATCGGCTCATACGGACTCGGCGTCTCCTTCGCATATGAAAATGCCGGTCGTCAAGGTGCTTCGCTCCGACCCACTTTCCAGCAAGGTCGACGGAGCGTCCATGTCGACGTCGCTGATCGAGCTGACCTTTTCTCCAGGTGCGTCTTCCCCGCCGCACCACCATCCCGGTGAAGTGGTTGGTTACGTGGTGGAGGGAACATTGGAGTTCAAAATCGAAGGGCGACCGCTCAAGGTGCTGCATGCAGGAGACACATTCTTTGAACCAACAATGGTGCTGCACGAAGTCGCACGGAATCCAGACGGCAAGAAAACCTGTCGCGTCCTTGTGACCATGGTCCACCCCAGCGATGCCAAGCGTCTAGTCATTCCAGCGGACGAGGTTGCGAACGCGAAGAAGGAAGCAGCGGCCAAGCAGATCAAAGCGTCACCGGAGACCTGCACGATCAGCTTGAAGGATAGTGTCACTCGTGCGGCATTTGATAAGTCGTTGCCGACAATTGGCGTGCTGTTGTTTGGCAACGTGTTGATGACTGAAGTCACCGCGCCAATCGACGTCTTTTCCAAACCCGGCGAGGATGGGAAGCGGATGTTCAATGTGGTCACTGTAGCGAGCTCACTTCAGCCGGTTCCAATGGAAAGCGGTCTTCGCGTTCTTCCGGACTTTTCGTTTGAAGACTGCCCCGAGTTGAACGTGCTCGTTGTGTCCAGTTCCTACGATATGGAAAAAGTCGTGGCGTCCGCGGACATTGTGGACTTTGTCAAATCAAAAGGCAAAGGCACTGATTTCACTATGAGCAATTGCGCCGGGGCCCACTTGATTGGCGCCTCCGGTCTTGCCGATGGGCGGAAAATTGTCACCTACATTGGCGGCGGCGAACTTCTCCAAAAGACGTATCCGAAACTGTCCGTCCAGGACGATGGTGATGTGAGTTTTGTCAAAGACGGCAAGATGATCTCGTCCAACGGCAACCTCGCCAGCTATATCTCGGCACTGGAGTTGCTTGAAGAAATGACCGATTCAGCACACCGCAAGTTCGTCGAATCCCATTTGTACCTTGAACGATTGCAAAACTACGAACGTTGACACCGGCATGCTTTTCGTGCGGCAATCGGCGATGAGGCAAGGTCAGCCGAAGCGGTGTTAGAACCAGCCGTTTTGTAGTCCGCTGAGGGTTTGCAGCATTCGGCGGCGAACCCATGGCACTCTTGGGAACCAGGGGAGGCCAACGTTGCGGCATGTTGCAGACATCGGGATATCGGACTGAAAGAACGGCGTCAGCATTCGGGTCAGGGATTGGTAGTAGCGAACCTTTCGCTGGCGAATTTTTTGATAACGAACGGCAGCTTGGTCGAAGTTATCGGTGTCGTTGATAGCATCAGCGAAGCATGCCGCGTCTTCCAAGGCCAGATTGACTCCCTGGCCCAAGTGGGGGCTCGACGGATGGGCTGCATCGCCGAGGAAGACAATCTTGTTGGCGTGCCAACGTTTCATCCCGACGTGCCGATAGCCGGCGAATGTCATTGCTTGGAAATTGTCGATTGAAGCAAGTAGTTCGGCTGCGGGGGCACACATCTCGATGACTTCCCGTTTCCAATTGGGCAAACCTCGCTGCACCAATCCGCTGTATTGGTCGGCACGCAGTCCCCAGAAGAAGCTGCATTGTCCATCGCCAATCGGCAGCAATCCAACCAACCTGTTCGTACGATCAATGACTTGATGCAAGCGATTGGTAACTAGCGAGCAAGGACCTGTCGCCCAAATCGCGGCGTACTCATAGTTGACGGTTCGTGAACTCAGTTTCGCGGCTGCTCTCAATCGAGACCGAGAGCCATCCGCGGCAACGAGGAAATCGAAAGGTCCATGCTGGGTTCCGTGTTGGTCGATCACATGGACCTCGTTCTCTCGCTCGCAGAAGTCGCAAATTTGGGTCGAAGTTTGGATGCGAACGTCGGAGGCCTTGCAGAGCTTCATCAAGTGCGTGAAGAGGAGACCGCGATGGACGCCGTAGGCGAAGTGTTGGTCTCCGAGTGCGGCGTAGTTCAGTTCGACCAATGGTCGGCCAGAAAGTAGAAACGCCTCGATGCCCTCCAGCTTTGCCGACTGACGGGCGATCGAATCGAGGATCCCCAAACGGTCGAGAACAATCTGACCACTCGGTTGCAGCATGATTCCCGCACCAATCGCTTGGCATTGTTCCGCTTGCTCAAAGATTGTGACCTCGTGACCAGCCAACGCGAGCAGATGGCCGACCGCCGTACCAGCGATTCCACAACCTGAAACCGCTATTCTCATCCCAATGCACTTTCGTTTGTGTGAGGTCTCAAAGATTGTCGTCTGGGGGAATGGCGGGGTTTTCCAGTCGACGACCATCCCCAGTGAGCAAGTATCATTTCGTAACCGATCAAGGACATCCAATGCTAACTCGACGTTCGATATTCTGTCTTATTCTGATGCTGTCGCTCGTTTCAATATCGGCGACGGCCCAGGCGCAAGGTCGTCGAAAAGCTGCTCCTGGGAAAGAGCCTCCCCATCCGCCCAAGGTTGGCGAAGTCGCTCCGGATTTTGAGTTGATGAATCAGGATGGTGAAGCGGTGTCGCTGAAGGCACTGACGGAAAAATCGCCCGTCGTGATGCTGGTTCTACGTGGGTGGCCAGGAAAACAATGCCCGATGTGCAGCCGACAGGTCGGTGAGTTCTTGAGCAAGAAATCGGCGTTCGATGATGTTCAAGTGATGATGATCTATCCGGGCCCCGCTGAACTGTTGGCTGTTCACGCGAAAGAATTTCAAGGGAACAAAACGTTTCCAGCGAACTATCACTTTGTCCTCGATCCGGACTACAAGTTCACTAATGCATGGGGGCTTCGCTGGGATGCTCCACGCGAAACCGCGTACCCTTCGACGTTTGTCGTGGACCAAGAGCAAAAGATTGTTTTTGGGAAAACGGTTGTTTCGCACGGCGACCGGGCTGACGTCGCCACTGTGCTTGCTGAACTGCCGTAACCGTCGTCATTCAGTTGGGCCCGTCACGCTTTCAATCTCCAGCACGCCGGAAACGGCGAGGTGATCGGATTGCTCGTAGCCCAGGGAACCGAAAACGCCTTGATTGACAACCTGGCTGGAAACCGGGGAACAGTGTCCGTTGTAAAAGACGTAGTCGATTCGGCCGTCGCCGCAAGTCAATCCTGGGTCGGATGTCTGGTCGGGATGAGTGGTGCGGTAGAGATCGTTGTAGCCGTGGCTTTCCAGGAACTTTGTTACCTTCCAACCTCCCTGAACATCGAGATGCGATCTTGTGTTGAAGTCGCCGATGATGAGCGTTGGTAACCCGCGGTAGGGTTCAAGTTTCTTTTGGATACCCTCGATTTCTTTGAGACGCATGGAAGTCATTCTTTCGTCGTCTCCGTCGCCCCATGGGTGCAAGTGCAAGACGAAAACCACCAGACGGTTGCCTTTTGCGGTTTCCAGCAAAGCGATGGTTCCGCCCCGATTGATTGGAAGCTCAGGGTCGAAACGCTCGTGTTCCTTCGCGGCCAAGGCATTGAAGACTTCGGAGTGGATGACTTTGTGCTTCGTTAGCAAAACTTGCGGCATGTAGAACCCATTGATGGTGTGGGCTTTCGCAGGGTGTTCCTCAGCTGGGGAGCGACCGCCGTAAACGGCGTTGTATCCAAGTTCTCGTGCGATCGCTTCGTTGTGCTTCTCGTTCCAGGCTTCATTCAGTCCGACAATGTCAGCCCCGGATTCGCGAATAATTGCGGCCAGGTCACCCACTTCAATTTGCCACATGTGAATGTTGTAGCTGAGCACATTCACCGTTTCGCTTGAGGGTTGCGTATGTGACTCCGCTGGTTCTTCGGCACACACGGCAATAGGCAGCAAGACCGAGACGCACGTCAGAAGCAGAGCGATTGGTATCTGCCGAATTGAGAGTAGTGTGCGGGTGAATCGAGATTTCATGGGGTTAAACCGGTTGTTGTGATTTGGATGGATGGCGGCCGTGTCGGTGGACTGGTCACCGAGGCGTTAGTGATGCGTGACCAAACGATGTCTGTTGCCGAACGCAGTTTGCCTGCTCGATCGTTTGAAGCGAGCTCGGCAATCAAGGCTTGATTGCTCGGGTGGCGATGAAAGTGTCCAGGAAGTTGGACAACGGGTCCTCATCGGCTGCGTGATAGCGATCTTCGTAGAATCCAGACAGTAAGAACCCGGCTTTCAACTGGCCGCCGATTTGGTCATTGAGAGTATGGCCGAACTCAAGGGCGAACCCATCTTCGATCGACTTCTTGATGTGTGTTTCCTCGAGATGATTCAAATCCGAATACGGCAGTTTGTAACAAACATTCATATTCCCATTCTCTTTGCGTTCGTCCTCGAAGATGAATCGCAAAGGATTGACGAAGCCGGTCAGCAACGTTCCCCCGCTTCGAAGAACTCGGTAACACTCTCGCCAGACCGGAAGGATTTTGGGAACGAAAACATTCGAGCACGGATGGAAGATGAAATCGAATGTTTCGTCGCCGATGATCGATAGGTCGGCCATGTCTCCTTCCATGAACTCCATCTCGAGCCCTTCTCGGTCGGCTACCAGTCGATCCTGCCCCAGCTGTCCGGGGGAATTGTCGAGTAGGGTGACTCTCGCGCCAGCGGCTGCCAGGATAGGAGCTTGTTGACCACCGGCTGAGGCGAGGCAAAGCGTTGGTGTTCCTGTCAGTGGCGGGAACCAGTCTTTGGGGACAGGCTTGGTTGGTGTGAGAACGATGGAAAAGTCACCGGTCCTTGCTCTCTGGATGGTTTCCCCGTCAACCGGCACGGTCCAGCGGTTGCTTTCTGCAACTTGTCTGTCCCACGAAACTTGATTGTGCTTGCGAACATCGGCGTCATTCATCGAATCTTCCTGCGTTTGTTCAGTAGTCGTTGCGTTCAAATTCCGAAGTTCGTTTCAGCCTTTGGTCTGGCTTATCGCGAGGGCGAGTGAGCGGATGCGGGTGATCGTGTCGTCGGCCCGAGACATGAACACGATCGGACACGCGGCGCCAGTGAGTAGGCCGCCGAACCGGCAGTCTGCGGTGTACATGATTGCTTTGACAGTCAAATTTGCGGAAAGCAAATTCGGGAACACCATCGCGTCGGCTGCACCAATGGCATTGCCATTCAATCGTTTCTTTTGACCAGCTTCGCTTGAGTATGCCAAGTCGAATGAGAGTGGGCCTTGGACTTGGAAGTCACAAACGTTGGTGAGGCATTCATTGATTGATTCCGCCAATTCTGTTTCGGGCATCGCATCACTAACCTTTTCGCTGGCAGCCATGATTGCGATCCGTGGGTGTTCGCTGCCCAATGATTTCGCAAGCGACGCGGTTGCTTCGACGATTTCGATGGCTTGTTCGATGTTTGGCTGAATCGTGATACCGGTGTCAGCGAGCAAGAAGCGACGGTCGTCTTTTGGAATCTCCATCATCACAATTTGGCAAATCGTACGTCCGGTTCGCAGTCCCGATTCGGACTTGAGAACGGCACGCATGAGGTCCGGCGTGGCGATTTGACCCTTCATCAGCAGGCGGGCAGTTCCGTTTCGAACGAGCTCGACCGCGGAGATCGCCGGATGCTCCGAATCGATGATTTCGAACGCTGCAGCAGAAATCTCTTCGGATGCAATCACTTGTTCGATGCGCGAAGCGGGACCGCAGAGAATTGGGCGGGTCCAGCCTCGACGTGTGGTTTCAGCGAGTGCTTGGATGACCGTCGGGTCGTCTCCGCCAGCGACCGCGACCGGGAGGCACGGCCGAGCCTCGTCCGCACGAGCAAACAACTGGTCGAATGAAAGCAAGCTCATTGGGTCACTGGTTCCAAACCGGAGTCCGCTTCTCCAGGAAAGCTTGAATCCCTTCCTGAGCGTCGCCGTGAAGCGAATTTTGGGTCATCACTTCCACCGCTTGGCCGTAGGCTTCGGATTCAGACAGGGAGGCCTGCTGATAGAACGCTTGCTTCCCAATCGCGATGGTCTCGCGGCTGGCGGAGGCAATCTTCCGTGCCATTTCGAGAGTTGCCGCCTCCAATTCTTCAATCGATACCACTCGGTTGATGAATCCAAGATCATAGGCTCGCTGGGCCGAGAGTGGATCGCCAGTCAGTAGCATCTCCATCGCGATTTTGGGTGGTAGCGATCGAACGAGCGGCACCATGGGGGTGGTGCAGAACAATCCGATCTTCACACCGGGCGTTGCGAACCAGGCATTCTCGCTGGCGATTGCCAAGTCGCAAGAGGCGACCAGTTGGCACCCGGCCGCGGTCGCGAGTCCTTGGACCTGTGCGATCACTGGTTGCGGGATGGTGCGAAGACGCTGCATCGTCGCGGCGCACTGCGTGAACAGCGCCGAATACTCATCGGCCGATCGATCGATCATCTGTTTCAGATCGTGCCCCGATGAAAACACCGGGCCAGCCGCCTGGAGGACCACGACCCGAACGTCAGGATTGTCCGCTATTGAATTCAGTTCACTCTCGAGTGATGCGAGCAACTCCAATGACAGTGCATTGCGTTTGGCGGCTCGATTCAAGGTCGCAGTTGCAATGCCCTCGTCAATTTTGACGAGTAGTTCGCTTTCCGTGGTCGGTTCCATTTCGACGCCTTTGAATTCGCTATTGGATGAAATCTGTTTTGAGGCGGCCTGGATGGAGAAGCTTCAAACGGTTGCTTGGCTGGTTTGATCGACCAAAGCGAGCAACTCACTGAGGTGATGAATCACCGCGGTTGGCTTGGATTGGAGCAGATCGATTTCAGGCTGGGCACCGGTGGTGATACCCAGCGTGATCCCACACTTGGCGTTCTGGCCCTCTTCAATATCGATCCTGGAGTCGCCAACTTTGACAACGCACGATGCATTGGCGATTTCGGTCAAAGCCATCGCCAAGTAGATCATGTCGGGTGCGGGACGTCCCGCTTCGACGTCGCTCGCGGTGACCAAGGCGTCGACGTCTTCACCGATCGTCCAGCCGATTTTGTGAACCAGTTTCTCGGCGGTTTGACGGTCGTATCCTGTGTTGAGGACGACCTTGATCCCGCGAGCGTGAAGCTCGGCAAAGGTTTTGGACGCGGCCGGTTGTTCGGTGACGTCGAGCGAATCGTATGCTTCGACCAACCGGCTTTTGAAGTCAGCAAAGATCGCTTGGACTTCAGCCTCTGAGTGATCGCCGCCGTCTAACGCCAAGACGTCACGAATGGCTTGGGACTTTTCTTTTCCGGCGCCCGCAGCCTGGACTTGTTCTTGGGTGAAACTATATCCGGCAGCATTGATAGATTGACGGACAGTTTTGTAGACGACGTTGTCTTCGTCGACGGTTGTTCCTGCCATGTCAAAGACGACAAGTTCAATCATTGTAAATCTCGGTGAGATGGTGTTGTGTGAAGCCTGCGCTACTGGTCATTCCTTTGCCGCCAATCCCCGTGGTGATATGCACGTTCGGGAAGATCGTTTCAAGGTGAATGCCAGAAGGTTGAGACGTTTGACTGTAAATGCCATACCAAGAAGCTTCGACATCCCAGGACGGAAGGTCCATGATACGCTTTGCTTCCATCAAGATGGCGTAGTTGACATCCGAACGAACGTCAAAATCGAGACCGCTGGGATGGTCGGCGGAGGTGTACTCATGTGAGTCGCCCAGGATGATGCCGCCATCGAGCTCTTGTTTGAACAAGATGTGCAGGCCCCATTGATGAGCGAACGTGTCCTTGGACTCGGTGGCTTTGATTGCGTCCCAAGAGGGGCACTGGGAGAAGCTTTCGTAGCGGCGAATCGACAATCCAGTCAGGATATTTCCAGGGAGAACGGATTGTTTTTGAGGTGCGAGTCGGAGCATTTGCAATTTGCAAAGCTTCATCTCGCTTTGACGAAAATGTTCCGGGAACAGAGTTTGAAATTCTGCACCGCAGCAGACGATGACTTTGTTGGCTGAAAACTTTTCACCTCGCGAAGTTTCAAGTTCGATCAGATCCGACCGGACCGGATTCACTTGTTGGATCAAAGTCTCAAATCGTGGCTCAAAGTTCGATTGAGTTCGCAAGTGTTCGTGCAGATGATGGATCATCCGTCTCGGATTGACGGAAACCTCTGCTGGGAAGAAGAGACCACCACGGCAGTAGTCACTGCGAAGATTGGGGTACCTTGCTCGGCACTGTTCTGCCGTCAATAGTTCTGAGTGATACTCGGTCTCACGATTGATCTGATGCAGTTCCTCGATCAACGTACATTCTTCATCGTCCGAGGCGATGTAGATGCTTCCGTTTTGCTGTAACGAGATATCAGTTTGCGCTTGGATCTCTTTGTAAATCCGGAGGCTTTCGCGGCCGTGTTTTTGCCAGTTTTGGTCCAGTCCTGATGGGACGACCTGCCCAAAGTTACGAACCGTTGCATCGCTTGGTCGCGAGTTGCGTTCCACCAGCTTCACCCGCAAACCACGTTGCAACGCGTGATAAGCATAGAAGCTTCCGAGAACTCCGCCGCCGATGACGACCAAGTCGGAGTGGTGAGTGTCAGCGGTCATGGTTGAGTTTGGAGTGGGCAAAGAGCTTCGCGTTTCAGTTGTTCTCGTCAGCGATTGGTTCGCTGCGAGGAATCTTGGTTGTGTAGTGCATGCAAAGGAAGATCGTGATGACACTTGCCAACGCTGCGACCACCACGGAGGTTCGGTTCATCAGCGACAAAAAGTTGTGATCGGAAGTGACTGAGTTGCGATAAAACATCACACCGACGTAGCCGAGGTACCCAAGGGCATCGGCCAAGTACATCAAGTAGCCGATCGTGCCCGTTTCTCGAAGTGCGGCGATCATGCGTTCAAACACGGTGGTATGGAAGGCAACATACGGGATATACATCCCAAGTCCCAGCAGCACCATGAACGCCATCGGTGAAAGTTGTCCGTAGGTTTGGCCAACCACCGATGCGACGACGATCACAAACCCAGCCACGAGCAATCCAAGGGCCGATAGAAACGCGGTGCGGTTGTTGCGAATCAAACTGGTGAGCCCCGAAATGACAACCACGCCAATCATCACCCAGAATTCCGAACGGGCGAACACCGTGGGTTCGTTTTCCACGCCAAGTTCACTCCAGATTTCGATCGCGAAATCGTCTCGCAAGCTGCGGATGACGGTGAGCAGGACATAGATCGAAAGCAGTCCGGTCAATCCGAACGCGTGACGACGCCAATAGGCAAGGCGTTGTTCCCCGTTCATCGGTGATCGTTTGGATCGCAATTGTTCATCGGTCGCCGACGGTGCGGGGATTTGCGATAGCATCCAGACGAACAACAACAGAGGACCAACGAAGAAGAGGCCTGTCATGGCTGGCATCCAAAACGTATCGACGCCGTGACTTTCGATCAGAGTCCGACCAACGGATTTCACGAAACCAGACGACAGAATGAAGCTTGCACACAATCCTGCTGACAGAGCTTCGGTGACGGCGCGTCCTTCTAAGAAACCGAGCACCAAACCGAAGACCATTCCGAGCGGCAATCCATTGACGAACAGCCAAACGAAATTCCAGGGGACCGGCGTGACGGCAAACAGTAGCAGCGCGAACTCTGCTATTGCGATCAAAGCGACAATTGAGATCGCTCGATAGCGAGCTGGCATCTCGGAGACAACTTTGATGCCTACAAACTTTGAAAGGGTGTATCCGGCGACTTGTGACGTGATCAGAATTGTTTTGTAGCCAACGCCAAATGCGATCATGCCATCATAGGTGGCGGCAGTGAACGGCTTTCGAAACGCATACATGCAAAAGTAGGTTCCGAAAGCCGCAACGATGCAGTAGATCGAGAAGGCCGTTGGATTCGTACCCGACAACCAACGGGTGATGAGGCTGTCCCGCGCGATCGTTGCTTGCCCATCAAGGGAAGCATCCGTGGTCATAGCCATGATGTCACGCGTGGAATGTAGATTGTGTGAAGGAAAGCTGCGGCGGTGCGACGCAATGCCTGGACGTGAGTTCGCGATGGTGCAACAATGTTTCTTTACAGTCAACACGAGCGGAGGATTTTTCACCCGATCCTCATATTGCGTGCGACACGGAGTCGGTGAATGAATCTGGTGGAGCTAGCACAACGTCTTCGGCAACTGCGGTTGGATCGTGGGATGACGCTGGACGAAGTGGCGCAACAGAGCGGCCAAACGAAAAGTTGGTTGTCGAGGGTGGAAAACTTTCGGATCACGCCGTCGCTTCCTGCGCTCGCTGATTTGGCGACTGCTTTGGGGGTGTCGACGGCGAGTTTGTTGGAGGGGTTGGACGATCGTCCACAAATCGTGTGCGTCCGGCACGACGAAAAAAAGGCTATTCAACGGGATCCCGATTCGTCCATCGAGTATTACTCACTCGCGAGTGAGCGAGCCCACCGTACGATGGATCCGTTTCTGTTGAAGGTGCCCAGCGGCGAAGAGCGTGAGCCGCGCACCCATGAAGGCGAAGAGTTCTTGACCGTGCTGAAGGGGCGAGTACGGTTCTACTACGGCGAGCAAGAGTTCACGCTATCGAAAGGCGACAGCTTGTATTTCGATAGCGAAGTGGAGCATTGCTTGGCCAATCCATTTGCAAATGAAGCGGAAGTGTTATGTCTATTTCGGCTGGGACGTCAGTGACTCAGAGCGACTTTGAGTCGGAATCGTTTGCTGACGTTCCGAACGTCGCGATGGAGTTTGATTCCACCGAGCGGCGATTCGTGGAATCAAAGAGCAAGCTCAAGCCATTGCTCGAAGGCCAGGTCCTCGTTCGCGTTCTTTGTTGCACGTTGTGTGGAAGCGATTTGCACACGGTTTCGGGAAGACGGTCGGGGCACAACCGCGGCGTGCTCGGACACGAAATCGTGGGCGAAGTGGTGGGGTGGTGCGGCGAGTTCACGCCGATGGATTACCACGGCGCACCGCTTCAGATCGGGCAGCGCATCACCTGGGCGATGTCGGTCGGTTGTGAGCACTGTTTTTACTGCGACAACGACTTGAATCAGAAGTGTGATTCGCTATTCAAGTACGGACACGAAGCAAACGATGGTCATCCAACCGGTGGCTTGAGCGAACATTGCGTGCTGGTCGCGGGAACGCCGATCTTTCCGGTTCCGGACGCGTTGAGCAACGAAGTGGTTGCGCCGGTCAATTGCGCGACGGCGACGGTTTCGGCGGCGCTTCGTCTGGTCAATCAAACGCATCAGATCAAAGGTTCAACCGTGCTGGTCGTCGGTGCTGGGATGCTTGGTTTGACCGCAGCGGCACAGCTGAGCGAAGCAGGCGCGACGCGAGTTGTGGTTGCAGATCCAAATGCGGACCGAGCGAAACTGGCACAATCCTTTGGTGCGACTGACGCTATTGTCACTGAGACCGCGGAAGAACGACACTTGAAGCTTCGAGAATTGACCGACGGTCGTGGAGTCGACGTCGCCATCGACTTTGCGGGAATGACGACCGCCGTCGAAGCTTGCCTGCAGTCGGTTCGCATGGGTGGATGCGTGATGTTGGTTGGGTCCGTGTTTCCATCGGACCCCGTGCCGTTGTATCCCGAGCAAGCGGTCCGCCGAATGTTGACCATTCGTGGACTGCACAACTACTTGCCTCGTGATCTCGATGACGGGTTGCGATTCTTAGAACGCAACCACCATCGATTTCCATTTGAATCGCTGGTCGGTAGAAGCTTTCCGCTCAGTGAAGTGGATCAAGCGTTCGAGTACGCCATGCAAGAGCGACCCGTTCGAGTCGCTGTGTATCCCAGCTCAACAGATTGAGCTACGTGGACTAAGAGACACACGGCTTGCGATCACTCGACGACTTCTGCGAGGTGAATTTCCTCAGCAGGGTCAACCGCAGGTTGCTTGGGTGAGCGGCCCCGTGTTGAATTCAGCAGCGTCAGACCTTCTTTGACGCAAATGACTGCGATCAACAAGGCGGCAACCGCGGCGACGATCTTCAGCGTCCCTTGGGCGACAAACGTGACGGCCGCGATACCGCAGATGATAGCCACAACCGCTTGTGCGAATTTGACCATCGCTTGCACACGAGAACTGTGTGATTGCGATTTGGCACTTCGTTCGACTGCACTGCGAGCGGATTCGTTGGCCAGTTCTCGCATCGCGGACAGGTTGCTGTTTCGTTCGGGAGCTTGCGAACGAGGGATCAAAGGCGCGTTTGGATCAACCGGCTCGATGACCTCTGGTTCCAAATCGTGGTCCGTCGTTTCGGCCTGAACCGGAATTTCGACAGGTTCGGTAGCAGCCTTCTGAGGTTTTTCAGCCGCCGGTGTCGCTTCGTCACCCGACTGTTTTTGAACGCGTTGCAACAAACGATTCATGTAGGCTTCGATCGAATCGTCGTCCGGCTCTCCCGCCTCAGGAGCGACAACGGTTTCGGCGGCGACTTCATTGGTGCTAGGCAATTCAAGTTCAGCTGATTCTTCCTCGATGCTAGAAAGTGACGATTCAAATTCGTCTGCAACGTCGAGTGGTTCCTCGGAGTCCTGCTGATCCCATGAGTGAGGCTGCGTCGAGGTCAAATCGTTGGAGTCGTAGCCCTCGGACGTGGTGTCTTGCAATCCGGCATCCAGATCCGCTTCCGGAGCGTAGTCCGCTTGACCGTCCCACATTTGGGTTCCGGTTTCGTTCGACAACTCTTCGTTTGGTAGCGACAGCTCGGTTTCATCCGATGTCTTCTCGTTGCTGAGATCGCGAATCAGTTGGTCAGCGAGGCTGAGAGGTGATTGCGAATCCGCGTCGTCAAACGAATTTTGTTGTTCAGCCGATGGCTCGTCGCTTGGAAAGGACTGGTCCAGATCAGCTGTCGCCCATGGATTGTCATCGTTGAGCGACGCTTCCACGGGGATGTCATCACTTGCTTCTACGTTCGACTCGGAAACGGTCTCGGGTGAGAGCTCTTCCGAATTCCATTCTTGCGAAAGTCGAGCTTCGCGAATTTGCTCGGCTTCCTCTTGGGCAGCCGCGGTGAATTCGGCAGCGAACATTTGAGCGTCGACGTCCTCGGCGGAGTCGTCTTCATCGGTTTCGGAGACGCTGGCCCAATCAGCGTTGGCTTCACCGCTATCTAGATTGACGGATTCATTGATTTCATTGTTGATGACATCGTTCAACGGCTCGGCAACATTGAGTTGCTCTGCGTCGCTGTGCAGCTCAGCATCGTTGCCAAGCCGTTCTGCTGGCAGCAAAAGCGATTCCGATTCGTCGGGCCAAGCGGGTGAAGGCGAATCGTTGGCATCGACGCTCGATGGTTCATTGCTAAACTCGTCCGCACCCGCGGCGTCTGCGTTGGAAACGTGTGCATCGAGGTTTGGAAGGTCCGCTGCCTCGGCACTTTCGTAGGTTGGCCACGCATCTTCATCGTCGGTTTCCTCAACCGTTTCTTCCGCGATCGGCGTGCTCCAACTCGCTGCTTTTTCTTCGGCTTCGTCTAGCAAGCGATCCGTTTCAGAATCGTGGACCACGCTCATGGCTTCATCAATCAGATCATTCGAGGCGTGCTCTTCGGTCGCCACAGCCTCTGTGACGTCTTGAACTGGTTCATTCGCGATATGGAGTCCCAATCCATCAGTGATGGATTCAGGTGTGTTGTCTTCTGCGTAGGATGCGTCGGCAGACTCGAGAGGTTCGATTGTTTCTTCGGTGCCATCCTCATCCGCGGTCAACGAATCGCTCGCCGAGAGGATGCCCAAGCGAACATTGGAAGCCGGGGCGTTTGATTCGGCGTCGTTCTTTCCGCTGATTAGGTGGCGGGTTTCTTCCTCGAGCCGTTCGATTTGATCTAGCGTGTCGTCGTGGTCCCGGTTGGATCGGTCGAACAGTTGACGAGTTTCGGAAACTTCACGTTCGGCGCGAATGCGTTGCTTTTCCGAGGTTTTGTACTTGGCCTTGAACTCGTTGCGTTGTTCTTCGGTCAGCGACAACGTTTCGCGAAGTTTGTCATTGTCTTCGCGGAGTTGTGCGAGTTGCTGTTCCGCCTGCGCGAGGCTGAGCGTCAGCTCATCGACGCCATTTCGCAGGGCGTCCATTTCGTCGCTCCACGAAGTCCGGTCGGTGTCGTGGCGATTTTCAGATTCGCGAACTCGTGCTTCCAGTTCTCCGATCGTGGTGCGGGCGTGCTGGCAGTCACGACGCAACGCTTCCGCTTCTTTGCGAGCGTCGGAAATTTCGATCTGCAGGCTTTCGATTTCTTCCCGCAGTGATTCCTCGGTTTTCAACAAGTCATCGCATCGTTCGCGAGTCTCGTAAAGTTTGGCGTCGCTGCTAGCCTTTTGATCGAGAACGTCGTCGCGTTCTTTGTTGGCACTTTCGCGTTGGGCAACGGCTTCATCGCGAGCTGCTGACAATTCTTTGCATTGGCGAGCGTGTTCTTCAACACGTTCCAATCCCATCGTTTGCAGGGACTCTTGCTGTTCACCGAGAGCCAACAGTTGTTCGTTGAGCGAAGCAAACTTGGTTCGCATCTGTGTCACCGCTTCCGCGGCGGCGTCGGCCTGACTTTGTGACTCCTTCAATTGTTGACGAGTCTCATTCAGTTGTCGTTCGCTGTCACGTTCCCGTTCGAACAGGCTTTCTTTTTCGAGCAACAACTCTTCGATCTGAGTTCGGTAGTGAGCGTCGCGGCCCTGCAGGCGTTCTTGTTGGACCTTCCAGTCCTCGCGTTGCTGCTCCAGTTGATTCTGTTGAGCGGCAAGTTGGTCCTGACGTTCGGTGAGGTCACGATGACGAACTTGGAATTCCGCGTGCAGTTCCACCGCGGCGGTTTCTTGCGAACGGATCTCGTCCTCGCGTTCACGCAGTGCCTTGAACTGAGCCTCGATCTGATCGGCTTGCTTTTTCAGTTCTTCTTGTCGTTCACGCACCCAATGGTCGTGTTTCTCGGCTTCTTCCTTGAGCTTGTGCCAGCGCGCGGCTTCCTTCTGGAATTCGACATTGGAATCGAACATCGATGCCGAGTTGCCGGAAGCAAGTCGTGGGACTGATTCAGCGAATCGGTGCGTGGTCGGCTTCTGTTGCTTGGTTTCCTCAAACTTGGCTTGGACCAATTCAAATTCGTAGTTGCCCAATCGAAGCACGTCGCCTTGTTGCAACGTTCCTTCGGTGACGCGAACGTTGTTGATCAACAACGGAATCGAATACGCACGAATCAGGATGCGATGTGCGTCGCGAATCAGAACCGCGTGCAGCGGACGCAAAGTCGGGTCGTCGAGACGGATCGAGCATCCAACGCCGTTGCCGAGCGTGTATCGAGCACCGGCGAGGCGCAGTCGACGAGTGGGATGCGCTTCGCTCCGGACTCGAAACTCGATCGCACCTTCTTGGTTCCACATCGTGCCGTGGTCGCCAAGCGATTTGCCGGTCGATTGATCCGACGAATGTTCGGCGGCGGATCGAGATTCGACCGCTGGCGTGTTGCGTGGTTGATTCAACCAACTCGTTGCGGATCCTTCGCCGACGGAACGATTCAGTGACTCCGTTCGTGAAGGAGCCGCGAACGCGGTTGCGGAGTTGGAGTCGGCGTGTGTTGGTGTATTCGAGGAGTCAGTTGCCACCACGGAGTTCCTTCTCACTGGAATGCTTTCTTGAGAACGGTGAAACGCGACCAAAACGACCGTGGCGGACCTGTGTGGGGAGGATCCGACTGGATTTTGACTCGTTTCTCTGCCGTTCAAGCGGTTCGGAGTCACCACTTGGTTCTATTTATTCGGTTGAACCGATCAGGGGCATGAAGGCATTTGTTCCGTTTTGGCAAACTTTGCGGGTTCGAGGCGACTTTGCAGGGGGGAAAGCATCTGGTTGAATGCTCTTGGTTCCACGGAGGGGTTTGCGGCTTCGCGGGTTGTCGTCAAAGCGATTTTCCTTTCAACCGGAAATTTCTCACCGACGGCGCCCCGAAAACGGTTAAAAGTTCCCTTTGGTGGGAGGGAAAGCTTTTCCTCGATCTACCCTAACGAAACCGAGGTTTGACTCGGTGTGCAGCTAGGAACGCTCCATTTGAGTGAACTTGAATGGCTTGGCGTGCGTCACAGTCAGTGCCGTCGTTGGGTCGGTTTCGGTCACTTTGCCAGCCAGAGAGGTGAATTATGTCTCGCGATGAAACACTGAAGACGCTTCGGATCACGTTGCTTCGACGCCGAGACGCGCTTCGAAAGGCTTTGGAGGGCGATCTCAGCCTTCTGCAGGAGCTTCACAATCAGAAAACCGGCGATGCCCTCGATGCGGCGGCTGACACGGTCCAAGACGAGCTGAATAGCCAATTGGTCGAAGTCGAAAGTCGCGAATTGCTTGCAATCGAAGAAGCGATCGCGAAATTCGAAGAAGGCCGATTTGGTGATTGCGAAGATTGTGGCAAGCCGATTCCGCTGAATCGTTTGAAAGCGATTCCTTACGCGGTGGATTGCATCAATTGCCGTCGCGCCGCCGAGCGAGAAACGTCGACTGGCGTGGTTGCACCAACGGAATGGAATCGCATCTTCGACGCTCCTAAAGTCGACCCAGCCGTTTGATTGATCGAAGTTTGCTGCCCTGATTGTTTCGGGTGTGCAGATTTCGAGAAACTTCTTTTTGACCGGGTGTCGGACTGGGTGCCCGGTGTGAGACGTACGTGTTGATTCGTTAGGATGCGGCAAACAGGTTGATCAATATTGTGTGATCAGCTGGACTTTGCTTCTCAACGAAAATCGTATCAGCACATGGATCTGCGTCATCACGTTCGTGACATCCCGGATTATCCCAAGCCCGGCATTCTGTTTCGAGACATCACTCCCCTGCTCGCCCATCCTGACGCGCTGAATGCGTCGGTCGATGAAATGGCGAAGCCGTTCTTGGATCAAAAGATCGATGTGGTCGCCGCCGCGGAGGCTCGCGGTTTTATCTTTGGAACGCCGTTGGCAATGCGACTCGATGCGGGCTTTGTACCGATTCGAAAACCGGGAAAGCTCCCGTTTGATTTGCACTCCTTCGCGTACGAACTGGAGTACGGGACCGACGAATTGCAAATTCACGTCGACGGAATCAAACCTGGCCAACGCGTGTTGATCGTGGACGATCTGTTGGCGACCGGCGGAACGGTGGAAGCCTGTTTGCGACTGCTTGAGAAATGCGACGCAGAGATTGTCGGCTGTTCGTTCCTGATCCACTTGGTCGCTTTGGGCGGCGAAGCTCGCTTGTCGCCTTACCACGTGCACAGTGTGCTGGATTATGGCGGAGATGATGCGGAGGACGAACTCAGCATTCAAAACCGTCCGCCCGGCCCCAGCATCTGAGCGGAGGACTTTGGCAACGTTTCATGCCGTTGCGAATCAGTTGCCGTTGCGGTGTGCGATCAGGCTGCGAAGCGTCGTCATCGCGGTTTTTGCGTTGCGAGCGTACTCGGGGGCTCGCAAGTCCGCGGTGTAGTGCGTTGGCACTTCCATCACGGTGGAAGCGGCTCGGGCAACTTTCGCTGTGATTTCCGCGTCGATGCCGGATCCGGTTTCAGTCAGCGGCAAGGAGCGGATCAGATCTCCGAGGAAGACTTTGTGTCCGGTCTCGAGATCGGACAGGTGCAGACCCGTGGTCAGGTTGCTGCATGTGGTCAGGCAACGATTGACGATGCGACGCATCCGGTTGCTCAGCCCGCCACGCAAGTTGTTGCTGTGTGATCCGCCGCGACGCATCGAACGCGAGCCGTAAACCACTTCGGCTTGTTCTTCCAAGATGGGCCAGATCGCACCGAGGAGATCCGCGGGATCGTAGGCCATGTCGGCATCTTGAATGGCGACGACGTGTCCGCGCGTGTGACGCAGTGCCATACGGATAGCAGACCCGCGACCATGGTGTCGTCGTCGGTGCAGGATGGTTCGGTTGGAACGCTCGGGAAGTCCTCGCAGGTAGTGCCAGCTTCCGTCCTCGCTCCCGTCATCAACCAAGATGGTTTCGGTTGCCGGTGGCATGACCTCATCAATTCGGTCAATCACTTCGGGAATGAATTCCCGGCAATTGTGGATGGGAACGATGACTGATACATCGATCTGCTTGACCGGCGATGCTCCACACGCGATCTGGTTGGCTTCGGCGATGAGGCCGAGCGTGTCGTCGATCCGCTGAAGGATCTCATCCGGATTGACTGCATCATCCGGGGTGGTCAGCGCCTGATCAAGTTGTTCAGGTGCCGCCAGGAACTTCTCGACACTCGGTTGGAAAGTGGTCGTCATAGGGGTCGTCGCTTTGAAGTCGCCGTGTGAATCGCCAGGGAATAGCGATCGGGGCACATCGCCACGGAAACTATGGGCAACGATTCTCGGCCGAGCGGACTCGACCAAGATTTTCGAATGAGTGGACCTTCCCTTTGAGCTGTAGTGCTGAGGATTGCAACGGTTGCAGCAATCGAGGTCAGCTGGCGGCGTCAATGACGCGACCAGCGAGATGCCAACTCTCCAAATCAGCGAGTGCTGAACTTGGAATTTGGTCCCAACGTGCCCATCCCGGCGGCGGGACTGTGATCCAGCACATACGGGCCAAGGGTACGATCCAAGTGCAGCAGTAAACGCGTGTCTGCGGTTGGTGACAAACGACGAGCCGGTTCGAAATCGTCCGTGTAGACGGCACCCGTCGTGATGCGAACTTCGTCAATCTTGCCGAGGAACGATCGTGTGGGTTGTCCGGCATTGTCCGGGTCAGCACCCACGTACAACGGGTACCGATTGGTTTTGCGTTTGCCCTTTGCCGCGACCGAAGCGATCTGCTTGCCACTGACATAAATTCGCACGTTTTCACCATCGAACACGCCGGCCACGTGAGTCCACTCGTTGACCGCGAGTTTGTCCTTGGCTTTGGCAGAGTAGTATTTGCCGTCCAGATTGACGTCAAACTGCGGCACGCCTTCGTCAGAGAAAATCGCGAATTCGCTGCTTTGTGTTTTCGCGACCACACCACGCATGCCTTCGGTTTGGCTGGGGTTTAGCCATGCTTCCAAGGTGAAGGGCCCGTTGGGCAACGCCAGTGCATCGGAATCAACTCGAATCGCAGAACGCTCGCCGGTGACTTCCAAGCACTGATTGTTATCGCCACTGAAGTAATCTGCTGGCACAGCGGCCAATTGCAGTTTGACGGGAGTCGAAACGCTGGGCAGTTCAATCCGAGTTGATTCGCCGATGAAGACGCGATCCAGTTCAATGCGAGGGATGGTCCAAGTCGCGGAGTCGTCGGCGATGCGACGAAGTTTCACAGTGAATGTTTCGCTGGCACCAGCAGCCAAGGTCATGTGGTCGTGATCCAAAGAGCTGAGCCAATCCCGTGACGCGGATCCAATCGATGCGGTCACGTCCATTTCGCGAGGCGAAGGGTTCTTGATTGACACCACGACTTGGCCGGACGCCGATCCATCGGTGTTCAACAACAGTTCGCTTTCGGTGATGATCGGACGCACCTTGCGAGCCAAATTGATCTCTTCGACGAATTCGGGAGTGAATTCGGTCGGATCCATCACGGCACCAACCGGCAACGACGCGACGGAGATGTCATCGGGACGAACTGTCACAACATTCAAATGGTGCAAGAATCCAGCACCGGGGATATCAGCTGACAGGTGACCGCCGGTGGTCGCCAGCGTGTAGTACTCGATGCCGTCTTTGGGGCCGTCGTAACGCATGTGGTGAATGTGACCAGCGAAGACAGCGGAAACGTTTCCGGCGTCTTTCATCATGCCGTGGACGGTGTCCCAATTCGATCCGGTGTAGCCGCCACCGATCCAGCGAGGGTGGTGCAAGAAGACAAACACATGATCCAGATCTTTGTGTTGTTTCAATGCTTCGGAGAGAAATTCCAGTTGCTTGTCGCTCATGCGTTGAAGCTTGCCAACGTTGAACGCTTTTTGGTTCGATACAGGATCACCTTCGTCGCTGTAGAGAACCACAAAGCCAGCGTTCTTGTGACGGAACGTGTACCAAAGCGGTCCGAAGTGCTCTTCGTAGTTCGAATCGTGTTGGCCCTGGGGTGCGGGACCTTTGCCACGCCAGTAAACGTCGTGGTTGCCGGCCACCGGGAACCAACGCACATCGAGCTCATTCATGATCTCTTTGTACTCGGCCATTTGCCGCATCCATTCGGGTTTCTCGTTGTACCCTTGGATCAAGTCGCCAACCGTCATCACCAAGTCAGGCGACAACAGGTTGGTGTCCTGGACGGCTTGTTCCAGCACCTTCAATCCAGCAGGAACTCCGCCGGTGCGGTCTCCATAGACGACGAAGTGAAACGCGTCTTCTTCATTGGCGAGGGGCAGGACCTGCGTGCTCTCGCGAGTCGTGTAGAAGCTGTCGTTGGTTTGATGCTCGTGCGAGTGTCCCTCGTCGCCATCGTGGGCAGACGAAACGGCTGGCAAACCAGCAACCGAAACGAGGCACAAAAGCCCCGAAGCGATCGACTTGTTCAGGCGGGTTGAGAATGAGGTGGGCATGTTGCGTGTCACGGAAGGAGGCGGGCGCGGAATTTCGCGTGTAAACGTAGACAATCCCGAGTTTAGCCCAAGTGGCCGACCTGTGAATTTTGAGCGAAGAAGTGGCGTCCGAGGCTACTCCGTCGCCCCGCCACGGGGCCGGCCAGACGAAGAGAGCCCGGGAGTGGACCTTGGAAGATCGAAAGGAAGTTTGTCGTTGATCAATTGCCTCAAGCCGAAGCATAAGCTTGGCCCATGCCTTCAGTCTTGTTGGTGGTTTTGTCCGCAATTCTCCGCGGCTTGAATCCCTCTGCATCGAGAGTCGTGATCAGCCGTTGGCGAGGTGTTCGTCTGATTGGACCGGTGGGTGGAAACGTTCGACGGATAGATTTGATACCCGCAGGTTGCCACTTTCCAGGTTGAACCCGATCGCACCGTAATTGAATGTTTGGTCCGCGAGAGACAACAGCACATGACCGCCGACGGAGACTTCGATGTAGCTGCCGTAGGCGATCAACCGCAGTTCGACTTCGCCACGGACTTCACGCTCCCAGTATCCAGCTTGCAGGCTTTGGAACTGCATCGTTTCTTCACCCGACCCGTCTGGCCCGCTGCCCCACGCACGAAGTTGTGCGACGCCTTTGAATAGATCCAACGACAGGTAGTATCCGTCATGTGATTCGCGATCGAGCCGGAACGCGACGCCACACTTTCCCTCATCCATCATCTTCAGGTCGCATTGCAAACGAAAGCAACTGAGGTTTTCTTCCATTGCAAAGCATTGAAAGCCGGACTCGCAATCCAAATCAAACGAGTTCTCGCTTGATGTGCGAGCGGACTGGCATTCGACCGGTTTGATCGGAGTGAGCTTCTTGACTGGGATCGAACGATCGACGAGCGAATCGAACCCTTCGAAGGTGCGGACTTCCAATTGGCCGTTTGGCAGGCGGCAAATGCGTTTGGGTGGAGGCATCAAGTTGCCGGTTTGTCGATCTTCACCGCCGGGGGTGAAGAAGCTCCAAAGCAGGATCCCTTTGTCATCCGTGGTGATCCTGCCAGCGTAGTTGCCACTGGCCAGCAACACGTTGTCCGCGTAAGTTCGCCATGGCTTTCCAATTTTCTCTGTATGCCAATAGCGAATTTTCGCGTCTTCTCGCATGCTGCCGACGAGATAGTAGTCGCCGTTGATCTTGAAAAGGTTGGGGACCTCGATGTCGTCGTACAGGCCAGGATGATGCAAGGGTGGTCGTTGTTCGAATTGATTCGGCGCGACCTCTTCCATCACCGCCACGCATCCGCGACGGACGATTGGTCCGTGGTTGACTCGGCCAGCCGCCAGCAACCAACCGCGTCCATCTTCGTGGTAGTAGTACGGGTCTCGCCATGAGACCCAGTTCCTCGCTTCATCGATTTCCGACTCGTAATACTCGCGATCGGGACTGAGGGGAAAGCAGCTCTGCATATCCTGCTGGAATGGCGGTTGGGGAGGCCGACCGGGCAAATCATAAGGCAACTCCGAACGGCGATCTTCCCAAGCAACCGGAGCTTTGGTCCAGCAATAGAGGTCGTCGCTCTCGGCCATCCCAAGTCGTTGTTTCGCACCGTGGTCGCGGCGTGAGAGTCCGGTGTAGAACATCCGCCATGATCCGGGACGGTCGGGGTTGGGGCTCACGTGCATCGTCCAGAGCATCGAGTCATCCCAGCCGCCGGGATGGCCAATGAACAACGCATTCTCGACACGTCGCCACGAGAAACAATTGTTGCTGACGGCGTGAGCGATGAAATCGTGGTTGGGTAGAACCAGATGAAAGAGATGGTAGAGGCCGTCGTGATAGAGGATATCAACATCACCGAGAGTTTTTCGTGTGCCGGCTGTTTCTGAATACATGCGGATCCAAGGTGTTTAAATTGCAAGGCTACCCAGCGAAGGGCGACTTTCGTTGAACAGGTTGAATGTGTCTGAGTGTGGGGCTGGCCGGTCAGATTGTGGACGATTCTTCATTGCAGATCGACGTGAATCTTGAAGCTGGCTCCGATTCGAACTGCGATGTCACAGAAGGTCGTGCCACTCAGCTGCCTCGGCCGACGACGATTGCGGAGCGTCGTTACAACTCCGAGGCAAACAGGCGAGCCCCGAGCCCCAACGTGGACCGCCAAACAGTGTGCTTGGGCAATCCAAGTTCGCAATCCGGTAAGAGCGACTCGTACCAATCGCTGAACTGTTGGATTGTGGATTTGTCGTGAATGGCGACCGACAGTTCATAATTGAGAAAGAATGATCGCACATCAAAGTTGGCCGAACCGACCAGAACGGCCATCTCGTCCACGATCCCAATTTTCGCGTGGACCATGCCTTTTTGATAGCGATGCAGTGTCCCACCCAAATGTTGCAGGTCGTCCATGTAGTCGATCCGCGCGTAATCAACAGGCGGCAAGTCACTGTCCTCGGGAACGAGAATTCGAACGTCCACCCCGCGGCGACAAGCGGACTCCAGGCAACGCATGGATTGTGCAGTGGGAACGAAGTAAGGCGTGCAAATCCAGATGCGATCTTCCGCTCGGTTGATCATGAAGTTCCAGTAGTCTTCCAGAATCTCATCCGGACCGTCTGGGCCGATGGGCATGACCGTCATTCGAGTGCCCTCGGGTTGCTCCGGTGGATTGGGACGCTCGAAGTCGACGGGAGGCAATTCCTCCTCGGTTGTAAAGTTCCAATCGCTGCAGAACACGGCCTGCAATTGGGCGGCAGCGGGGCCTTCGATTAAGACGCTCATGTCGACCCAAGGTTCTTCCTCTCCAGAATCATGGAGCTCTTCTTCGACCAAGTTTGCTCCTCCGAGGATCGCTCGCGCACCATCCGCCACCGCGAGCTTGCGGTGGTTTCGGAAATTCAAATAGGCGAGTCGGCTGAGTTGGGACATTGGTTTGAACCTTTCTGCCCGACCACCCGCTTCGCGAATTTGATCGAGCTGATCGTCCGACATTTGAAAGCAGCCAAACCCATCGCAAAGCAATCGCACTTGAAGGCCATCACGGGCACGCTCGCAGAGTCGCTCGACGATTTGTCGCGTGCAGTTTCGCTCGTCCATGATGAACGTCATCAGGTAGAGCGTGTGCTCCGCTCGATCGATCAAATCAATGAAAGCATCGTAGACGTCCTCGGTTTCATAGAGCAGTTTGGTTTTGTTTCCGATCGTGGGTGAGCGCAGGCCTCGTCGTTCCAACATCTGTTCCAGGCCGGTTCGTGAGCAGTCACTTCCTGATTCCGCTGGCGGCAAATCAACCAGCTTGCGCTCGGAGTGCTCAGCAGAGATTTTCCGGCCACCGAGCCATAAGAAGAGGGCGAGCCCGACTGGTGGTGATAACAGCACTAACCCCAACCAGCCCAGGCGCCCGACATTGTGACGTTCTTCCTGACGAATCACGGTCATGGCAACGATTGTCAGAAAGGCACCGAGAACGCTGCTGATGTATGCGACAATCCAAATCATGCGGGAGCTTGGAACAAGGATGAAACACAGGTCGGAATGATTGCCTGATCTTCCACCAAGAAGGCATGATCCATGCCAACTGGCCCAGTACGAGTCAACTGATTCAGGCCCTGCCAACGGTCTTGTTGCCTTCACCGGGTGAGTGAGCAGCCTCGCGGCGCTTCGCAAGCAGTGCAATCCGCCAGTTTCACGCCGCGAGTGCGTTCCGAATCCAGGACGTTTGTGAAGGCTCTTCAAACGCCAGCTCAAAATGCGCGAACCGATCTAGACTCGGATCGCTCGAAAACGCGAAAGATGAGCTTGTCCCATTTCATCGATTGGAAAAGGATTTTCCATGGACGAGCCCACCCCTTCGACTTTCGCGTCCGTGCGAGACGGTTTTGCTGCCATCCGAGAGTTGATCTTGGTGTTGGCGATGCTGGCATTGTTCCTGACGCCCACAACCGTTCGCGAAGTGTTGCAAGACGCTGGCATTCGTTCTTTCGCTGGTGTTGAGTTCGATGAAGAGACTTTGACCGAAGTCGAGAACGCTGAATCACGAGTGATTGAGCTCGAGAATCAACTCGCTTTGGCTCAATCGCAATTGGAATCGATCGCCAGCATCTCGCCCAATCGAATCGATCCGCGATTGGGTTCCGTTTCGAAACTGCTCGCCAACGCTCAGCAGAGTGCTTCCAAAATGAGTCACAGTTTGGAAGAAGCCAAAGGCAAACAAATTGAACTGTGGCAGCGTTCGGGACGCCCGCCTCGCTCGCATCACCGCGAAGAGACAACAGTTACTGAACAACCAGAAATCGAGCAGGCTTTGGCTGCACCCGAAGAACTGTTCAATCGCTGAAGTGATGCCCGGATGCAACGCTTAGGCTACGCATCCTGGCTTCGCAGTTGATCGAACAACTTCGCTCTCGCCAAACGCCAATCACGCTCCACCGTCGCGACGCTGATTTCAAGAACCTTGGCGACTTCTTCGTTCGTCAGTCCGGAAAAGAACCTCAGTTCAACGACTTCACGCTGGCGAGGTGACGTCGCTTCCAACCCTTCCAACGCCGATTCCAAATCTTCGTATTGGCAACGGTTGTTGGCTTCAAAGTTGTCCAGCACCACATCCAAGGAAGCTCGCTGGTAGTCACCGCCACGTTTATTGGTCCGTCGACGCCGTGCGTGGTCGATCAGGATCTGCCGCATCGCCCGGTTGGCCATTCCAAACATGTACCGACGATCGGACACATTCTTCAGTGCCTCGGTGTCCAATAACCGCACGCAGGCCTCGTTGACCAGCGCGGTCGCTTGCAACGTGTGATCGGGACGCTCGCCACGCATCAACGCCCCCGCCATGTCTCGCAGTTCAGACTGCAACGTCACAAACAACTTTTCGCGAGCCTCTTCGTCGCCGTTCTTGACCTGCTGCAACAGCATCGAGACTTCGGTTTCAGGTTGGCTCACGAGACAAAAACTCCAACGACGAGACGGGGACGAAGGCGGCGGTGCCGATCTGACAATGAAATCAAACGCCCCGGAAAGCATACCCGCTTTTCGATCCGCGGAGGTCACCGGCCGATCGCTTCCAAGACACGACGTCGAACCGCCGGAGCAAGGTTGCTGTTGCGAACTTCGTCTTCGATTTGGTCACGCGTCCCTTGGTAGCGAAGCGGTGCTGGATGCAGATTCGGCAGATCCAAATTCACCGTCACTTGGTCACCATTCTGGCTGACCGAAACGCTTTCGTTGCTACCAGCAAAGGCAGACGTGGATACTGCGACACCGGTCCGGCCAGGCAACGACCACTGACTCATCCGTGGGAACGGTTGCCCGAATTGGGATGCATTGGCCTGAGCCCGACGAGCACTGTGAACAGGAATCATCTGGCCACGCCGCAACACGAGCACGTTCGTCCGGGCGAGCTTGGGTGCACCATCGCGTTCCAGCACGGGCATCCCGTCGACCGACATCAACACGTCACCGCGTTTGAGTCGGAAGGGAGCGTCTTTGGATTCGACCACTTGTTCGACGACCAAACCGTGCCCAGGTGTCAGCATGGGACAATGCATTCGCAACAAATCTGGAACGGGAGCGAACTTCACCTTCCAATCTGGATGAAGGGAGTCGACGGCATCGATCTTCTCGGGCGGAGCACCTATCGCTGGCTGATCGGCACGCGAGGCTTGCAACGCGAAAAAGGACAACCCGAGACAAAGACCGGAAGCAAGGAGGAGACGTTTCATGAGAGCACCTTGAAAGTTGGTGATGGAGATGCGGTTGTGACCTCGCCCGAGGTCACTGAGAAAAGAGCGTCGGATCCTCCGACGTTCGTTGATTTCGAGAGTGTCAAAAAAGGGAAAGTCGTTGGTTGCTGTCCGCGAGTTCAGCAGGCAAACAAGCGTCTTGAGTATATGAGCCGAAGGGCGTTGGCCCCGGTTGCGGGTGGTAACCGGGGCTAACGCCCTTCGGCTCACTGGGTGAACCCCGGTCATTCGCGCTTTCCAAACTTCACCCTCCCTCCGGGGAGGTCGTGCAGTTTTAAACTGCTGTGTTGCCAAGCGTTTATCATCACCCTCCCCCTGGGAGGGTCGAGCGAAGCGAGGGGAGGGTCGAGCATCGGAACCAGCGCGTAACCCTCCCCGGCCCGAAGCGGGCCGACCCTCCCAAAGGGAGGGTGAAATAAAACTGCACGACCTCCGGGAGGGTCGAGGAAAGCGAGAAGCACAGCTCAACTTTCAGTTCAGCGGTTCCAGTACCGCGTGCGGCTGTTCGACCAAGCTCGGGTGCGGCTGCCAAATCCGCTCGACGTGCTGCCGCCGTAAATCTGGCCGCGTTGCGTGCCAGTGTTTCGAATCCCTGTGTTCCCACCGGTGTAAATCCGACCGTTTCCTTGTGACGTCACACCACCGTGGCTGATGTGTGTTCCGTTGCGTCCGATGGTCATGTTCAGGTTGTGACCGATCCCACCGACTCCTTTGCCGCCCACGCCAATCGAATTCGACAGCGAGATGCCGTTGGGGCCGGCTCCCACGCCAAAGCCATGGCCGAAGTTGGTGCCATTCTTAGAACTGCTCTTCGATTTGGCAAATTTCCACTGGCCGTTCGCGGATGCCCCCGCACTCGCTCCGCCATTGAGGAAATCGACATACGATCCAGCACTCTGTGCCGAAGCGGGTTGGCAAGTGGCCGCGACGAACAGGAGAGCAGCGACACCGGACAGGACTTTGAAGTTGACGATCTTGGACATGGTTTTTCTCGCAAGCAGAAGGTTTCAGGAAGTGATTCGAGCGGCTGACTTGCCGGCTCACAAACACTTGCGAGATCCCCTCTCGGATCCCCTCACGAAATTCAAAACTTTTCCAAAGACGGCAAAACACCGTGTTTTGAGGCTCAATCCGCGTCGAACACCGTCACCGTCAAATCATCCAACCACGCTTCGCCCTCGCCGGCCGAGACAATCTGAACCTCCATCGGGATGCTGGTCAGCGTTGGATCCGGCGAGCGACCGAAGTAGATTTCGCTCTCGAATTTCTGCCAATCGTAAGTTCCCTCGGCCAAATCCAAAGTCACTGGGACCTGCGATCCATCGACGATCAATTGCACAGCGTCTTCGTCCAGATCTTTTGCCTTGGCCCAAACCGAGACAACACACCGCGAATTTTCGGGAATCGGGAAAACCTGTTTGGTCCGCCCACCCTTTGGAATTGTTTCGCCGTCAGCCTGCGTCGCATCTTCACCCGATAACGGTCGATCACCCACGATCCGGATCGAATGCTCACCCGTGTGAGCTTGAGACGACGTGACGCTGGCCAATGACCGATATCCCGGATCGTTGATCCACGCGATGCCTCGATCGTTGGACCAGTAGTTCCATCCGCCTTGCTCAAAGCCACCATTGAGCAGCGATGCTTGGTAAGGCTTTGGCGTCTCACCGTCCGCAATCAGCACCTTCGTCGCTCGCGGCAGTTTGTTGATTTCTTTGATCCAGTCCGACAACAGCCGCATCTCCTCCTTTGGCCGCGACGTCTTTGACCATTCCTTCAGCCGGTCATACAACGGCCGCACCGCGCCGAGCACTTCGCAACCGGGCTGCGTTTCCAAAGCCGCTTGAACCGATTCGGCCGCTTCGGGATAGCTCCGCAGATAGGCTTGCGTCCGCCCAATGCCCAACAAACATGCCGCCTGGTGTTCACTCAGCTTTGCAAGCTTCGATGCCAGCTTGTAGAGCCCGAGAGCTTCTTCGTACTCACCCGAACGATCCTTGCAGGCAGCGATTCCGTAGGCCGCCCACAAGTGATGCGGATCCAACTGATTGGCTTTCTCAAAATCTTCCGCCGCGAGTTCCAATCGTTCGGCAGACAAATGAATGATCCCGCGAGCCGCCAACGCGTGAGCCAGTAAGGGCGGCGACAACCGATGGACTTGTCCCGATTCAAAGAGTTCGCCCAACACCACTTCAGCCACATCATTCTGCTGGCGTGTCAGATGAATGGATGCCAGTAGCAACGGGTAAACGGGCTGATCCTTATGCCGCTCCGTCATTTGCTCTGCGAACTGAATCGCATCGGATCGTCCTCGCAAATCTTCCGCGGCAATCAAAGCGGAATCCACCACCGGCACCAAAGCCAACGACTGCCGACATGTTTCCAGCAACACGTCAACGGCAAGTTCGTTTTGATCGATCGCGGAAAGGGTCATGCCGTAGACCCATCCGACCCAAGGTTGTTTTTCGCCCAGCCGGAATGCGTTTTCCGCATCTTGCATGCTCCACAACAAAAGGTCTTCGATCCGTTCTTCGCGGATGGACGGATCGACCGACTCATCGTCTCGCAACAGATCCGCCTGCATCCGATACAAAGCAGCACGGTCGGCGTAGCCAAAGCAGTTGTCTGGATTGATCGCGATGCATCGCCCAAAGGTTTGAATGGCCAACGAATAGCTCTGCCAAGTCAGTTCAGGCTGTTGGATCGCGGAGAAGTACTGGAGATGGCCGAGAGTGAGCTGCGTCCAATAGTGGTTCGGACGCAGTGACGCCGAACGCTGGAACAACTGGCGTCCACCTTCGACGGCGTCGAGGTTTTTGTAATCTTTGAACACCACTCGGAACGATGGATCCATGGCGGACAGCAAACACATGATGCCGATCTTTTGCGCATCAGCCGCGTTGCGAGCCGTCCCCAGCTCTTCGCCTTTGACCCATTTGCCATCGCCCAAACGGAAATTCGCGATCCCGCGGTACCAGCGCACCGCCTCCGATTGCCGAAACAGTTCGACTCGTTCGCTCACGACCTTGGCCGCCTGAGCTTCTGCGATGCCGGCTTTGGTCTGCATCGCCGTCCAGGCCTTCCACAAACGCTCGCTCGAATCCGAATCACCATCGGAATGCTTCATCACCCCGAACAATCGAGTCCCAATCGTCTTGACCAACATCCCGTCCAAGATGATCCATTGTTGGTAGGTGTCCCAAAGCAACCGATCCTTTTGATCGGCTGACAGATCCTCGTTGGGCAGGTAGTTCCACCAATCGCGTTGCTCCCAAATACCGAGAGCCTTCAGCGCGTTCGAGGCCGCCATGATTCCCTGTGTGTCACGGCTCATGATCCCAAACTCTTCGGCTTGTTCCGACAAATCGTAGAACGAAACCAACTGCTGCATGCGTTCCGCCTTGGCGACGATCCGATCGCGATCCTGGCTGAACTCGGGTTCTTCCTCCAACGTTTTGGATGCCCGCTGCAGAATGCCCAGCGCTGATTCATAGCGTCCGAATTCGATTTCGCTGGCCGCGACCTGCCAATCGGAGTCCACCGAATTACGAATCTCGTTCAACCGCTTTGCATTCGCGATGGTGAGTTCCAATTCCTTTTGATTGCGTTCGCGTTCAACCTTCAGACGTTGCGAACTTTGGTAACTCCAAACCGCCGCTCCGGCGATGGAGCCGATCATCAACAACAGCGCAGCGACCGCGCCGCTGGTCGCCAGCGTTCGATGCTTTCGCCCCCAACGTCCAATCCGCACCGCCAACGGATCACTGAATACCGACACGGGTTCGTCGCCCAACCAACGTTCCACGTCGGCCGCCAACGCGGCCACGCTCGGGTAACGATCCGCGGGCTTCTTCGCCATCGCTTTCAAACAAATCGCTTGCAAAGGTTCTGAAACACTCGCATCGCGGCGACGTGGCGGTGTGACCTCTTCTTGGCGAACACGCTGGAGAATCTGGCTAACAGAATCGTCTTGATGAGGCGCCGATCCCGTCAAGATTTGATACAGCGTCGCCCCCAGCAGATACACATCGGTTTGGCATCCAACCAGTGAAACATCTCCGTTCGCTTGCTCCGGACTCATGTACTGCGGCGTGCCCACGGTCCCGCCCGCTCGCGTGTGGCTGGAATCGCTTTCGCCTTTCGTGGAAGCGTCTGGTTTCGCATCGAATTTATCAGCGACCGCAATCTCCGAACCATCATCGAGCTGCTTCGCCAGTCCCCAATCCACCACCAGCGTCTCGCCGTATGGACCGACCATGATGTTGGCGGGTTTGATGTCGCGATGGATGATCCGCCGACTGTGTGCGTATTCGATCGTGTTGCAAACATCGACGAAACGATTCAGGATCGTCCGCAGTGAACGAGCCTGCTCGCCATCGTTTGAAGAATTAGCGTGCCTCGATTCGTCTTTCAATGAATCACGGTATTCGCGAATCACTTGCCGCAGCGTTTGTCCTTCGATGAAACGCATCGCATAAAACGGCCGTCCATCCTTCCAAGTCCCCATGGCATAGACGGGAACGATCCCGGGATGTTCCAACCGGCCAGTGATCTCGGCTTCGCGAAGAAAGCGTGCGTTGGCTTCTTCGTGCCCGTTCCATTGCGGCCGGATTTGCTTGATCGCGACCTCCCGGTCGAGCTGCCGGTCGTGCGCGACCAAGACTTCGCCCAATCCACCTTCATCGTGACGCGAAAGGATTTGGAAACGAGCGGACTCGCTGAAGGCGGCGTATTCTTCGGGGATGTCGCCGGAGTCGTTCTGCTGGTCGTCCCCGAACGCCTGCATCAATGGCGACGCCGGCATGAACTTGGACCTCAAGAACTCGTCATCCTGAGCCGCTTCGTCTGCCGCGATTAGGTTGCGAACTTTGCGCAACAACTCCGCATCTCCATCGCACCGCTGCCGCAGATAAGCCTCTCGATCCGCTGCGGGCAGATCGATGGCGTCCAAAAAAATGTCTTCTGCGTTGGATGACGGGTCATCTGGCAAAACGGTCACCTCGTTCGTTCAACATCGATTGTGTGGAGCGTCGATCTCTGTGGAAAAAGTGAATCCGCCTGGCGAAGCTTACTCGAACACCAACGGTCGACGGCTTCGGTTTGGCCGTCTTTTTACGATGGAAACAAAAAAAAACGAAAAACGATGAGGGGTTAGCGATGGGTTTCTCGCAAGGTTCCGGTGAAGACAACAAAGTCCTTCAAAACAACTTCTTGAAACTCGCTCACTGAGGAACCCAGCCATGTCCACTCGTCTCTTCGCCATCGCCGTCGCAGCCGCTTGCTTGATGACCGCCGAAGCCAATGCTCAAGTCACCGCCCGCAGCTACTCCAACGGCGGCACCGCGATCTCAACCGCCAGCGGCCGTGGCAACACTCGACTGAATGCCAGCTCCTACGCCACCAATGGCGGCTACGCTCGATCCGACATGCGAGGCAGCGGACGCAACGGTGGATTCGCTAGTGGAAACAGCACCGCCTACGCCAACGGCGGTGTCGCAATCAGCCAAGGTCGCTCGCACGCCAACGGCTGGAGAGCCCGATCACACGCCGATTCACGTGCGGTCACTCACGGTGGATTCTCGAGAAGCAGCAGCACCGCCAAAGCACTTGGCAACTGGTCCAACGCTCGATCCAACTCGACCGCGAATTCATGGTTCGGACGATCCAGCACCAGCCGCGCTCGTGCGGTCGACAACCGCTACATCGCGCAACCCTACACGCCGCCCGTGCAAAACGCGGTCATGCCTTGGTGATCTTCACCGCCTGAGCAAAAGCTCCATCAGCAAAACGACAACGGAACTCGCGGGCTTCATTGCCCTGCGGGTTCCGATCGTTTGTTGACGGAAGTATGTTGGCCAGGGCCGCTAACTCTTTCGCTGAAACGGAAATCCCATGCCCGAATCGTTGCTTCCCCTGGATCGTCTGATGGCCACCCTGCGGACTCGTGCCGCGGAGCGTCCCGAGGGCTCCTACACGACCAAGTTGATGAACGGTGGTGCGGAGGCGATCGGTCGAAAAATTCGTGAAGAAGCCGAGGAGCTGATCGAAGCCGCCGATGAACCCGACGAAGCCGGCCGCCAACATGCCATCTACGAAGCCGGCGACCTGATCTATCACGCGATGGTCCTGATGGCATGGCGAGGAATCGAACTGGATGAAGTCGCCGCCGAACTGGCTCGTCGAGAAGGCACGTCCGGCTTGGTCGAAAAAGCCTCCCGGCCCGCAAAAAAGGACTCGGACGCCGCCGATTCGTGAACCTGAATGGGGGCGGCACCAAACAGACACCTGCCAAAAATCGAGTCCAGTGATTACTCTTTTCGCCTCACTGACTTTTTGGTTCTCGATCTTTTTTGGTTCCCATGACGACTTTGGCCCCCCTCGGAAGCGGCTCTGACCCCGAAAATTTTTTGCGTTTGGGGATTCCCAGCAAAGGCCGACTCAGCGAACTGGCCACCGGACTGCTGAACCAAGCAGGATTGAGCTTTCGCCGTCAAAATCGAGGCCTGTTCGCTCGAGTCAGCGGGCTGCCAATCGATCTGATCTTTTTGCGAACCGATGATATCCCAACGCTATGTGCCGAAGGTGCCATCGACATGGGGATCACCGGCAGTGACCTGGTCGAAGAAGCCGGGGCCAACGTCGAACAACGCATGGCGTTTGGTGTCGGCCGATGCCGACTGGCGTTCTGCGTCCCCGATGACGAAGACTACACCGACGCGGCACAGCTCGACGGCAAACGAATCGCGACCAGCTTCCCGCACGTCACAGAGCAATACCTCGCCACCAAAAACGCGAAAGCACATCTGGTGTCGTTGTCCGGCAGCGTCGAAGCGATGATTCGTCTTGGCGTCGCGGACGCGATCGTCGACTTGGTCGAAACCGGCAGCACTCTGGCCGCCAACCGCTTGCGGATCCTGGAAGAAATCGGCCACTACGAAACCGTGCTGATTCAAAACGGAACGCATCGCCGCAAAGAAGTTGCCGACCGTTTGGTTTCGCGACTCGAAGGCGTGGTCCTCGCTCGAGACTACTCCCTGGTCGAATACAACATCCCGCGATCGCAACTTGCCGAAGCGGAAAAGATCACCCCCGGTTTCAACTCGCCGACCATCAACTCGCTCGAAGACAAAGACTGGTGTGCGATCCAGGTCATGGTCCGACGCGGCGAAGTCGTCGAAGTCATGGAACGCCTCAAGGAAATCGGCGCGTCCGGCATCTTCGAAATGACGATCAATAATTGTCGTTTGTAGGTCGACTCCAAACGCGGAACAGTGCCTTCAACGGTTCCGTCAGGCCACGCACAAACACCAAGCCGCGTCGATTCCCAGACGCAACGTGTCACACCATTCGCACAACGCTGCTCAACGGCATCACCCAGCCACGCAAGGAGGTCGTTCATTTTTTTGATGCCGCTTTTCGGCTGACTTACACACGGCGTACCTCTCCCGAAACGAAGTTTGGGGAGAGGTCGAGCGACGCCGTTCAGGCGTACGCGAGGGTGAGGGCCGAGCATGGGAAAAGGTGCGCACTACCCTCCCCGGAATTCTCGCTGAACGCTCGCATTCCGACCCTCCCCAACTGCGTTCAGGAGGGTGATTTCAACAATGCGAGCACGGCACATCAATATTGCACGACCTCCAAAATATTGCACGACCTCCAAACGTTTGAGACAAACGTTCTACTCTGATTGCTCGTCAAAGCATCTGCCGCAAGACCTGTCCCGTCAAACTATCGTTGACCGACGCGACTTCATCACGAGTCCCACTGGCCACGATCTGCCCACCCTCTTCTGCGGCACCAGGACCGACTTCGATAATCTGATCCGCGGCGGCCATCAGCATCGGATGGTGCTCGATCACGACCAACGAGTGCCCTTCGTCGATCAACGCGTCAAAGCACTTCAGCAGTCGCGTGATGTCGTCGAAATGCAATCCGGTCGTGGGCTCGTCCATCAAGAACAACGTCCGCCGCTTGCTCGATCCCGCCAGGAACGCGGCCAACTTCAATCGCTGGGCCTCACCGCTGGAAAGCGTGGTCGCTGGTTGCCCCAACGCGACATAATCCAGCCCCACGTCGATCAATCGTTTGAGCTTGTTCTGCACCTTCGGCATTTCGCGAAAGAACTCAGAGGCCTCGCGAACGGTCATTTCCAACACATCGGCGATCGTGCGATCTCGATAGCGAACCTGCAAGACTTCGTCGCGGTATCGCCGCCCGCGACACTCGCCACATCGCATCGAGACATCCGCGAGAAACTGCATGTCGATCGTTTGCACGCCCGCTCCCTCGCACGCCGCACATTGCCCCGCCGAAGAATTGAAACTGAAGTGTCCCGGTTTGAAATTGCGAATCTTAGCGTCAACCGTTCCGGCGAACGCTTGCCGAATCGGATCAAACGCTTTCGCAAACGTGACCGGGCAACTTCGAGGACTGCGGCTGATCGGCGACTGATCGACCAACAAACAATCGTCAATCGCTTGCTCGCCTCGCAACGTTCGATACGGAAGCGTGTTGGCGACGATGTCGGCGGACGGCACTTCGCCGCGACGCTCAGCCAACCGAATCGACACGGCGCCGAACAACGTGTCATGAATCAGCGAACTCTTCCCGCTGCCCGATCGTCCCGTGACGACGGTCATGCATCCAAGCGGAAACTCCACGTCAATATCACGAAGGTTGTGCCCGCTCGCTCCATTCAAAACCAACGAGCCTGTCGGTGTCCGGCCATCCGTCAAATCCAACTGAATCGACTTCTTTCGATTCTTGCCGAGATACCGCCCCGTCAAACTATCTTTGGCCTTCATCAACTGTTTGGGCGTGCCTTCAAACGTCACCAAGCCGCCGCCAACGCCCGCCCCAGGTCCGATCTCAATCACGCGGTCGGCGAGTTGAATCAAGGTGTCGTTGTGCTCCACCGTGACGACGGTGTTGCCACGGTCTCGAAGCTGTGTGATCGCGTCGACCAATTGCTCCACATCGACCGGATGCAAACCAGCCGTTGGTTCATCGAGCACATACAACATGCCAACCAACGTGCTGCCCAAAGCCAACGTCAACGCGATTCGCTGGGTCTCACCGCCGGACAACGTGCGAAGCGTACGGTTGAGCTGCAGGTACCCCAGCCCAACTTGATCCAAGTAGCGCAACCGATCGCGAATTTGCCGGACTGGTTCGCTGGCGATCGTGTGCCGACGCTGCTGATCCGCAATCAACAACTCCGCCTGCGTCTGGTACCCAACCAATTTTTCGCGAACCACATCGTCATGCAAAACGTCCGCTTCGTTATCGCTGGATGCATCGTCGCCAAACCAATCCGTCAAAAATTGATCTAGCTCATCACACCGCATCGCCAGCATTTCAGAGATGTTGCGTCCGCCGACTTTGTAAGCCAACGATTCAGGCTTCAACCGATCGCCACCGCAGGCCGGGCAAGTCCGATAGCTTCGGTAACGCGATGCAAACACACGAATGTGCATCTTGTACTTCTTGCGATCCAACCAAGCAAAAAAGCCATCCAGCCCACCAAACTTGCGTTCGCGGACGCCTTCGTGAATCAGCTTCAGATGCTTCTTTTTCAATTTTGAAAACGGAACATCGACCGGCAAATCGTAATCATCCGCGAGCGCCAACAACTCTTCCAATTCATGCTGATACGAAGGCGCATTCCAAGGAGCAATCGCACCTTCGCGAATCGACTTGGATTTGTCTGGAACAATCCGGTCCATGTCGATTCCGATCACATCACCGAACCCTTCACACTCCGGACACGCCCCCATCGGATGATTGAAGTTGAATGCTCGTGGGACTGGATCGGGATACTCAATGTCACAGTGATCGCAGCGATGCCGATCGCTGGCGACTCGTTGCAACATCTCCCGTCCGTCGATCGATTGGGTCGGCAACCCGGCGAACCGATCTTCCGCATCGGACTGGAACAACACGACCGCACGCCCGTTGCCTTCGGTCATCGCGGTTTCCAAGGACTCAGTCCAGCGAGACATTTCCGACGAGGAGGAAAGCCGGTCAACGACCACCGTCGCCGTCACTCCCTTCGATCCAATCCGCTTGGCCATCTTGCTGCGGTCTTCGTCGGACAACTGAAACGTTTCCCCCTTGAGGATCAAACGCACGAAACCTTCCTGTTGCAGGCCGAGCAAGATCTCCGAAGCGGATTTCCGATTCGGCAACCAGAGTTCGAAACCCACGATCGCCCGCTGAACCTTTGCTGCTGGATCACTTAGTTGTGCCGCAACACTTTGTGGGCTGTCGATCACGACCGGCTGCCCACACTGGTAGCACACCAATTCCGATGCACGGGCGAACAGCAAACGCAGGTGTTCCGCGATCTCGGTCGACGTTGCCACGGTGCTGCGGTTCGTCTTCACCGCCGACGCCCGAGTCACCGCGATCGCGGGCGGAATCCCCGAAATGCTGTCGCAATCGGGCTTGTCGAGCTGGTTGAGATACTGCCGCGTGTACGCTGAGAAACTCTCGATGTAGCTGCGCTGACCCTCGGCATACAGCGTGTCCAGCGCCAACGACGTCTTTCCACTGCCGGACAGTCCGCAAATCACGACCAATTCCCCGCGAGGGATGTCGACATCGACGTCACGCAAGTTGTGAACTCGGCATCCACGAACCGAGATCGGTTGTCGTGTCACTCGGGTCTTTGTTGTCGAACTTTGCGTTTGTCCCATGATGCATCCATTCACAATTGAATTAAAATGTCTCCTCCCCCCAGACTGCCCACCATCCCCGAAAGCACGAGACCCGTTCGAGTATGTCATTTCGCAAATTTCTCGCGACCCCAACCCCACGCGTTTTCACGGGTTTGCTCACGCTGTGCCTGACGGTGTCGCTGACGCCACAGACAGTGTCGGCACAAGAAAAGGACCCCGTCGCCGCCAAGAAGTCGGACGACTCCAAATCCGAGGGCAAACCGGCCCAGGAAAAGGCCGAAAAGAAGGCTGAGGACGCCTCCAAAGATGTGAAGGCGGCGGAGAAAAAAAATGACAAACCAGCCGATTCGAAGGCGGACGAGTCGAATGAAAAGGAGATGACCGACAAAGCGGCAGACGCCCCAAAACAAGAGGCGACGGAAGAATCCAAAGAACAACCGTCCGAGCCCAAACCAGATCCGACCTGGGTCGAGAAGGGTGTCTGGACCTTGCCACCGACCGACGGCCCCGCCGCAGTCGACTTCCAGTTGATCGGTGAATACGCTGGCGACGTTTCGATTGCAACCGAAAAGAAAACCGACGACTCAGACGCTTCCAAGCCATCCATCAAGCAAAGATATGGAATTCAAATCCGCGCCATTGGCTCGGGTGAGTTCGAAGCCCTCGCCTACGAAGGTGGACTTCCTGGCGATGAGAAATTCGACGAGGCGACCCAGCTTCGGCTGATCGGCCGCCGCAACGGAGAGACGCTGGTTCTGTCCGGTGGACCATGGGCATTGTTTGCCGGTCCTGAAAAGTGCCGCTTGATCAACTTCGAAGGGGACTCGCTCGGCGAACTTCCTCGCGTGATTCGCACCAGCCCCACGATGGGCGCTCAGCCACCCAAAGAAGCACTCGTGCTTTTCGATGGCAAGAACACCGACCAGTTTTCCAAGGCCCGGATCGCCGACGAAGGTTTGCTCGCCCAAGGTGCCAACGTCAAATGGTTGCTCAACGATTTTGACCTGCACTTGGAATTTCGAATCCCGCACATGCCCGGCAAACAAGGCCAGCAACGAGGCAACAGCGGTGTGTATCTGCAAAGCCGTTACGAATGCCAAGTCCTGGACTCGTTCGGCACCGACCGAGTGTTCAATGGCCTGGGAGCCCTTTATCGTTTCAAGCCACCACGTTTGAACATGGCTTTCCCACCACTCACCTGGCAAACCTATGACATCCGCTTCACCGCTGCACGGTTCGGCGCCGACGGCAAGAAACTGCGTCCCGCTCACGTGACCTCGTGGGTCAACGGCGTGAAGGTCCAAGACAACGTCGCATTGCCAGGACCAACCGGAGCCGGCAAAGCCGAGGAAGCTCTTCCATTGCCGACTCTGTTGCAAGATCACTCCGACCCCGTCCGATTCCGCAACGTTTGGGTACTGGACCGAGGGATCGCAGCAAGCGACTCGTTCCCTCCCAAAAATTGAAAACTAGGGTGCGATTGGCGTTTTGGTTGCATCCTCTTGATGGAGGTTCTGCGTTATTTAAATGCCACGCTCGCAAGGTTGAATTCACCCTCCCGAACGCAGTTTGGGAGGGTCGGAATTCGAGCGTTCAGCGAGGATTTCGGGGAGGGCAGTGCGTGCCGTTTCTCATGCTCGGCCTCCTCCCTCACGTACCCCTGAACGGCGTCGCTCAACCTCCCCAAAACTTCGTTTTGGGAGAGGCTGTTGCAGAAATTCGACCAAACGTCGCGTCGAAAAAACGCACAGCCTCTGTGTGAGAGAGGCGATCCGAAACATGACAATTGCACTGGCCTCAATTAGTCACCGCGATACGCCGAGTTGATTGAGCTCCATCCCAACATCGCTTGGGGGGTAGCAGGTAGATTAATGAGCAAGTTCATTCTCATTCACTTGTCCGTTGATCGATCAGCACCATGTCCGTTTTGAACCGCAGATCATTCCGCTATCCAATCGCATTCTTATTGTTTGCGTGCCTCTGCGTCGCCGGGTTCTTTGCCGGTTATCGAACTGGCTACTCAAGTGGTTACTCGTCCGGACGAGCCAAGTATCAATCCGAAGAACCCTATCCGGTGGTCTACCAGGTGGGTGATCTCATTCGAGCCACTCGCGACGCTGGGGATTCGCCAGACACACCCCTCGACTTTTCGATGTTGATGCAAGCAACGCAATCGGTGGTTTTTCCGGGAGAGTGGGCACAGCTTGGTGGCAATTGTTCAATGGCACCGTTTCCGTCATTGGAACTGCTGGTGATCGATGCGACATCCGGTGTCCATGCCAGAACCGCAGAACTGTTCGAGGACATGGACTCGCTCAAACCTGCAATCACGGAGATAGAGCAACAACGACTGGAATGGAAGCGGATGCAACAGGAGCAAGTCAGCAAGGCTCTCGAACCAGTCAGCAAACGTCTCGGCGAAACATTGGTGCCGCTTGCCGGTGATGTTGACATGTCTGGCAAATGGAATGTCAAAATCGTCACACCAGACGGAAAGCCCGCTACCAATCAATACACGTTCATTGATCAAGAAACCTTTGAAGCGCAATCTTCCGACCCGTTTTTCCAACCTGGCAAACAATGGTTCTCAGTATCCGACGGAGCCATGGTTGCGATTGGAACCGGATTTCATGCGGCAATGGGCAGCGACGATGATCTCATCCTTGTTCCAACCAATGATCCCACAACGTATCTTCGGTTGACTCGAACAAACAACTAACACCAAGACACCGTTGCGTTGCCCATGCCGTCCCTCGATCAATTTCGAAAACGAGTGCTGAATGACAGCCTGTTTTCACCCTGCGGGTTGGCCGATGCAATGAAGCGACTCGGTTTCGTACAAGCTGATCCGATTCGCTGTCCGGCTCGTGCCCAAGATCTGATCTTGCGTCACCGAGTCAAAAACTATCGAGCGGGAGATCTCGAACGCAGCTACCCCGATCTCGATTTGGAAGAGTGCTACTTGTACGCCTACGGGTTCCTCTCCAAAGATCTTTGGCGGGTTGTCCACCCCAAGGCGGCCAAGGCACTGACCGATGAACATCGCGAAACGCTCGATGTGATTCGGCAGCACGGCCCAATGCACTCCCGGGAGCTGGAGACGCACGTTGGTGGCGAACGGGTGCAGAACTACTGGGGTGGCGTATCGAGATCAGCCAAGATGGCGATGGAATCACTGCACAACCGTGGTGCTCTGCGCGTCTCGAACCGGAACAACGGCATCCGAATTTACGAAGTGGCAGAAGAATTCCAATCAGCATTGTCATGCGAAGAACGATTGCAGGAACTGATGCTCGTCACTTTGCAGGCGATGGGAGCAACGACTCGCCGCTTTCTGTTGAGCGAATTGTCCCACTTCAAATATCTTGTCGAGAGTATCGCGGATCGACGATCGTGTTTGCAAGGATTGGTCGACGCTGGTCGAGTCAGAGTGGACATCATTGACGAGGTCGAATACATGTCTCTCGACTCAGGAAAAAAACGACAGCGGAACGCGGATGTCGTGCGGATCTTGGCACCGTTTGATCCGATTGTGCGAGACCGAACTCGGTTTGAACACTTTTGGAATTGGACTTATCGCTTCGAAGCCTACACGCCGAAGTCGAAACGGAAACTTGGGTACTACGCCATGCCGGTGCTGTGGCGAGACCAGATCGTTGGATGGGCGAACGCGGTCGTCGAGGAGGGCCGGCTGAAAGTGGACTTCGGGTACACGGGGCGTCGTCCCCGAGAACGAGCCTTCCGCGAAGCCGCAACTTTGGAGGTGGGGCATCTGGCCAAGTTCCTGCGTCTCGGGGAACGTGACCATGAGATTTCACATGGCTGAAACGTTTTGATGTTTTCGCTTTCTTGCTAGCACCGCAATCGAGAGCAAACCAGTGACCAACGAGGAAACGCAGATAACGACCCCGGTCGTCGACATGCCGATCGACACTTCTGTGGATTTCTCTTCTTCCGCGTTAAAGCTGGGCGTCGGTGCATCGAAGTACTTCTTTTCGAACTCCGCATCGACATCTAGTCCGGCTGAGATCCAGGACTTCTCATCGTCTAAGATTTGCTGGGACAACGCGTTCGCCTGTTCGACTTCTGCCATCAATTGCTCTTCGATATCTTCCAATTCGACGTCGTTTTGCATTGCGATCGTCCACTTCGCTCTTTCCCGATATCCCGTTTTCGCGGCTGGGTCTTCCACTTCCATCGATGCTCTCAGAAACGCTCGGGTGGCCAGCATTTTCGAGTCATCGTTGTTGTAGTCTGCGAGCAACAAGTCGCCGAGTGATTCCAGAAGAACCGGCGAATCTTCGTTTCCAAATCGCATCATTCCCATGACACCTTTCGCTGCCTTTTGGATCTCCTCCAATGTTGTTTCCTCTGGCGGTTGCCTCGAGTCCAACACAAAAGCAGTGAAGCCGATTCGACCTTCACCGCCGGCAGTGGACAACGGCAGATCTTCGGAAGAACTTCGCCTCTCAATGAGATATTCGACGAGCAGCTGCTGGTAAACTTCACGACCAAAGTGGGCGTCAGAGTTGATTGCGATAGCTTTCTCGATGTGCTCCAGTCCTGTTTGCAGATGCCCAGCATGAATGTGGAACGTCCCGAGATTCGCCTCGGATTCATAGCGACCTTGATCCGGCCAACGTTCGATCTTTTTCAAGATTGTTTCGATGGCTTTCTCATGATCGCCAAGTTTGTCGTGGGCGACCGCGATGTCATCCAGATCCGAGGGGCTCAGCTGCTCGGCGGGCTTGCTCATCCGATCGGTGATTCGCCACTCATAGTAGGCATCGGAATGACGAACGAAGTACCCGGCGATCAATTCATGGGCACCGGGGAAGAGTCTCCGCTCCATCGCCAGAGTGTCGTAGTCCCACAAGCAAGCGGATAGGTCTCTGGGAAAGACCACCGAGAAGGCGGCAACGATCAGCACAAATTTTCGCATTTGATAGGCTCCTGCTTCCGTTCAGCCTACACGATCGACAGCATGGCTGTCGCATGATCACTTGGTGATGCCATCGATGACAACCGTTGAAACTTGGCCGGTCGCCATCTGAACGAGCTGAGGTAGGTCAACGATGCGGCTGACGTTGAGCAAGTCGGGTGACTCACGATTCGACGCGGGCAGATCCGTCAATTGAAGCTCGACGATTGAATCCGACCACAGCGAAGTATGCAGAGCAAGGAACGCTGCGTCACCGCTTCCTTTCAGGTTCCATGGACCGGATACAGCAAGCTTGTTGTGCTGGTTGTTCAACGCCTTCAACGCACTGACCACATCGAAAATTTGCATTCCCGCAGCGGTTTGTCCCAACAACATGAAGCGACGACGAATGTGAGTCCGATCACGCTCGTCGCGAGACCACTCGGTTGGCCCCACGCCTCGAGGAGCAACCCACACGGTCGTTCGTCCGAGGGATGTCAGTCGTTTCCAAACTTCTGCGTCCGGTTGAACGCCAGCGAAACGCTCGGGTGCCACCACTGCCAATCCAGACGCAACTCGTTCCCATCTCGCTTGGTCCAAGACGACCACGTCGACCTGATTGTTCTTGCCGGCTTGCTCGGCCTTCGGATCGTTCGTTGAGTCTTGAATTGGGCGGCAGACGATCAGCGGCAGGCGATAAGGTGTCTGGCTCGAGTACTCGGCGAAAGTGACTTGGGCGTCGCCATGTTGGACTTTTGACACCACATTCAGTTCTGGCGAAGCAGTCTCTTCCGGCCAAGCTGCAAACGTTTTCGTACGTAACTGTTCCTTCCAATTCTTCGCGGCGGTTGCCAACTTCTCCGGCGTATCGGGTTCACCATCGAGCGTGGCAGTTGGAACGAAGGTTTCGTGAATCGTCGTCACACGTTCATCTTCGGGCAGTTGATCAAACACCTTCAACTGCTCTGGTTCGAACAATTTCGTTGCCGCCATCTCGATCAGCGATTCGTCGCCGCGAAGGTGGCGGTTCAACCATCGGAAAGCATGGATCCGCAGTTCCTGGGTGTCTTGGTGCGGCCCCGATGTGATTTGTAATCCTAGGTTCTCGTCCGCTCCGTAAAGCTCGTAAATCTTTCGAACCTTGGCGTGGACATCGACCACGCCATCGAGCGGAAAGATGGAGTCGCGATCGGTGTTGGAAATCAGCAGCGGACGTGGCGCCACCAATGCCGCGACGATCGGAAAGTCCCAGCGGTAGGTGTTGACCATGTACATGCAGTCACAGTGACCGCTGACGCAGCCATCCACAACATGGTTTTGTAGGTTGGTGATTCCGGCAACCGGAATAGCCGCTTGGATGCGTTCATCGATCGCGGCCAACCACCACGAGTAGGCTCCGCCGCCGCTACGTCCGGTCACGCCGATTCGTTTCGGATCGACTTCCGGACGAGATTCCAGCAAGTCAATCGCTCGCGTGCAGTTCCAGGCTTCCACGCCGGCCGGGGTGTAGCCGCGATTGTTCCACCACCACATTTTTTCGCGGTAGGTCCCGTGATGGATGCCTTCAATCTCGCCGAGCTGAATCGTGTCGATGACCAAACACACATAGCCGTTGCGAGCGAACCAGGCACCGTGGTGCTGGTAGTAAACCTTGTTCCCGTAGCTGACTCCGTCTTCGACCACGCGGCCATGACCACAGACGTACAAGACCGCCGGCAAAGGCTCGTCGACTTCCGCCGGGCGATACAAATTCGCGGTGACGTACAAGCCCGGCATCGACTGAAAGTGCAGCTTCTCAACGACCACGTCATCTTTGCGAGCTTCCCCCGTCACGGTGGTGTTCAGCTCGCTTCGGGCTGGCATCGGATCCAGCCCAAGCATGTCGAGCAGCTGTTGCCGATAAGTCTCTCTCCGGCTCGTCCAGTCCTCCAGCGTTTCAATTTCTGCCAGAGACTTTTCGCTCAGCTCTTGGGTTTGCAGTTCGAAGTATTCGGCCACCAAGCGATCACCGTTGGTCGTGTCAGTCGGAGGTTCCTGAGCCTGGCCGCACGAAATTGAAATCCAATTCAACCAACAAAGAACGGTCGCGAGAGCAACCAAAAGGGAGGGGCGCATGAGTGGATCTCAATCGCGAAAGGTGGGAGGTGAGGCGGGGAGCGGTCGGTCCAATTTGACGAATGGTCCAAGCACTGCTCGGACGCATTGTAAATGGTTTTCACTCGACCCGTGCGATTCAGTCCCGTCACTGCCGCGGTCCGTTACCAACTACGCCCGGCGGTTGTATTGGTCGACTTGTTCGTTCAGCGTCCAAAGATCGTAGAGCCAGCCCACACCGAACAAACCTCCGGTCAGGAGATAGAGGACTCCGGTGACCCATTTCTCAAGGTAGAACCGGTGGATTCCGAACAAGCCAAGAAACGTCAACAAGATCCACGCAATGGTGTAGTCGACCGGCCCCGTCGTGTATCGCCGTTGAGCACGCCGGTCCATTCCCGGAATCAAAAGCAAATCAACTAGCCAGCCGATGCCAACCAACCCGAGCGTGAAGAACCAAATCGTCCCACTGATTTGCTTGCCGTAGTAAAAGCGATGCGCCCCGAAGAAACCAAAAATCCAAACGATGTATCCGATGACAATCGAATGCGTTTCGGGCTCGGACATGTAGCCTTGAGCAGGCGAGGGTGACGGCTGGGAATGGTCGTGGGATGTCGACATGGCACTACGCTGAGGTGGGACGGGGGCATCGCGAAATGTCGCGATGACAGAGTTCTTACCCCTCAAAGGGCACGATTCACGGGTGCACGTGGCGCGCCATTTTGTGCCGCCGAAATCGAGGCCACTTCACCATTGCAAAACAAAGTGATTCATCGCCGCGAGCAAAAAGACTCGACGGTGCGTCCTACGAATCCATCGAACGACCTTGGCCGGAGCGTTCGGCTTTGGCTTCTGATCGGCTGCGTTGTTGCATGTAGAGCTTGATCGGGACCTCGCCGAACGGCAGGTGGTCTCGCATCCAGCCAATCAGGTATCGCTGGTAGTCGTGGGTCAGAGCTTTGGGATCGCTACACATCACCACAACTGTTGGCGGTTCCGTCGAAACCTGCGTGGCGTAGAAAATCTTCGGTCGACGACCTTGGTACATCGCTGGTGGATGCTGGTCGATCGCAGCTCGAAGAATACGATTCAGTTCCCCCGTCGACACACGACTTTGGGCTTGCTTGTAAAGCATCGCGGCGTGGTTCATCACCGCTTTGACGTTGCGTCCGGTTTGCCCCGTGATGAAGGCAATCGGTGCGTAGGACAGAGTCGTGAATTGGTGACGCAGGTATTTGACCCAGCGTTCGGTCGGGACTTCTTTATCAACTTTGTCCCATTTGTTGACCACGAAGATCACCGGTTTGTGATGCTCCATGATGTAGCCCACCAGTTGCTTGTCGACTTTGCTGGTCTTCTCAAGAGCATCAAAGAACATCAGCACGACGTCGGCACGTCGAACGCTGCGTTGGGCTCGGTGGGTTCCGTAGAAGTCCAAGTCCGTTCGAATTGATTTGCGTTTTCGCAGACCGGGTGTGTCGATTGCCAAGAACGTCTGCCCGTCGATTTCGAATCGGACGTCGACACTGTCTCGCGTCGTTCCGGCCACTTCGCTGACGATCATCCGGTCGGATTCTGCCAGTGTATTGACGAAGGTGCTCTTGCCGACGTTTCGGCGTCCAACGATCGCGATCTTCATCGAGGACTCGGGTGCGACCAAGTCTTCGTCTTTCTCTGGCAGTCGATCCACGATGACTTGAATCAGATCGTCGCGGTGACGGTTCTGCGTCGTACTGACGGTGATCAAGTGACCTCGTCCGAGTCGACGAAATTCGTCAGCATGGATGTCCTGGTGTTCCTGGTCAGCTTTGTTGGCAACCAAGATCACGGGACGTTCGACTCCTCGGAGACGCTCGACGACTTCTTCGTCCAAAGGCATCAGGCCGGTTTGAACATCAACAACCAACAGGATCACATCAGCCGATGCGATGGCCATGTCGATTTGCCGGCGCACATCACTGGTCAGATCGTCAGCGTCTTCGACCCCCATTCCGCCCGTGTCGACCAGCTCAAAGAACTGGTCGTCGGATTCGATCAGGGTGGTCATGCGGTCGCGGGTCACGCCTTCGAAGTTGTCGACGATGGCGAGCCGACGGCGAGCGAGCCAGTTGAACAGGCTGCTCTTGCCGACATTGGGGCGACCGACGATGGCGACTTGAGGGACAGGCATGACAAAAATCGAACAGAGGGTAAAAGGATCGACGAATCGGTGGTAACCTGCCAATGGTAAGCTGCGTCGAGCATTTCAAGAATCCCTTCCTTGCTCGAACTTTCCCGCAATGACCGTTTTTTTGACGCGAAAACGCCACTTCAGTTGCTCATGACCTCTCCAGAACACGACCTCGACCCAGGCGAAACTTTCGAAGCGGCGGGAGAACTGCTGGCTCACCTGCAGCGGGGCGGCGTTCGGTTCATCCCCCAAGCGAACGCCGAATCGGTCGAATCATGGAGTTCACGTTGGATCCAAGCAGCTGGCCCAGCCGTTTCTGCTGATCCGTCGACCGGCGTCGCAGCAGCGTCCGATGCCCAATTGCAACCCAAAGCCCCAGCAAACAAGTCCTCAATTGGCCCCGAAGTCAAAACTCCGCCTCCGGCCCCCGAAGGTCGGCTGAAACCCGTCGAATCGTTTTCGGCCAGCGACGACCCGTACCCAGGCAGCAACCTGCCGATTGCGGAACGCGAAACGGAGCTGGTCAATTTGGCGTCCGTTGTTGCGGGGTGCACCAAGTGCGAACTGTTGGCCAAGTGCCGAACGCAAACGGTTTTCGGTGAAGGGAATCCCGCCGCGAGAATCGTGTTCTTTGGCGAAGCACCGGGTGCCGATGAGGATCGGCAGGGGCGTCCCTTCATCGGTCGTGCCGGGCAGTTGCTGGACAAAATGGTTCAGGCCTGCAAGCTGCAGCGGGAAGACATCTACTTGCTCAACACGGTCAAGTGCCGGCCGCCAGAGAACCGAAATCCGGAGCCGACCGAACTTGCCAATTGCCGCGACTACTTCGAGCAGCAACTGCAGATTTTGCGTCCCGAATACATCGTGTGCCTCGGCGCGGTCAGTGCTCACTCGTTGCTGAAGACCAAGTTGTCGATTGGTCGGCTTCGACAACGGTTTCATCAGTACCACGAAAGCAAAGTCCTGGTGATTTATCACCCGGCTTACTTGCTGAGAAATCCGGACGCGAAGAAGGCGGCGTGGGCCGACCTTCAGATGTTGATGCGCGACGCTGGTTTAGCGTAATTCCCCGACGGGACCAAATCGAAAACGCCTGAGCGGATCGATCCCGTTGGAATCAACCCACTGGAACTGCGTCGTCTGCGGGAGTCGCATCCATCCAGCTGTCGTCTTCCTCTTCTTCTTCGGCTTCGTCAGCCATCTTGGCTCGCAGTTCGAGCAGTTCCTCGCGGATGTTGTTGAACTGCATGGCCAGAGTTGACCAATGGTCGTCGGTGCGGAAGGTGATGTTCCGACCTTCTTTCCCGTCAATCAAATTTTGCATTTCGCGACGCATGCTGAAAATCGGACCGGCAAATCGGTTGCTGACCTTCAACACGTCATAGATCATCAGCGGTCCCAGAACCAACAGCCCGGGCACCCAGTACATCGCTTCGTCAGTCAATGAGAAGAACAAATCCGCGGTGTTCACACCGGGATGAATCATGGACTGCGTGAAGAATTGAATCACAACAAAGTAGATGACACATGCGCTTCCGTACAAAACGGCACGCAGGATCAACGCTACTTGCACGTCGTTATCGATCAACAACTGTTGACGTAGAGGACGTGGAGGTCGCTTGGCTTTCATGGGGGCAATCCAATTCAGTTGGCGATGGCATCGGAGGAATTGTTCAAGCTATTGCTTGTCTCGGTGACCAGAATGCTGATGCCAATCGACGCTGTCACAATGATCAGTGACAACATCACGGCATACTCAACAGCGGTCGGGCCATCTTCTTCGAGCAAGAATCGCTGGATCGATCGCAAGAAGGTTCGTTGGGACATGGAACGGACTTCATTCGGTTACAAATCAATGCGGTAGGATCACGCTCCTACTCTGTCGAAAACCTAGCCTGGCATTGTCAGGTGAGCCGGGCATATCGAATTGGTTTGCCCCCGAAGCGGAAATTCATGCCGATCGTTCGGTTTGTGACGTTTGTTCCGTATTCTCTAGAGCAAACAGCGCAGATTGATCCCCTCATGCGAGGAATCCATGGGTTTGGAGCCTTTGCCAATCGAAAGCTGCTGAGAGAATCACCTCCCTAATGAAATTGAGTCGGCGACGTGGACAAACCGTGTTTCCTGGCGAAGTATCCTGTGGGGATTCAGTTTGATCCCAGCTTGGTACCTCGCCGCCCTAGGTCTTTGAGTGATGCGATTTCGATCGATCCTGCTTTCACGTGCTTCTGCTCCCGCATCCAAGTCTCGTTTCGCCGCCGCGATGGTTTATTTGGCCGTCGGACTGGCTGGAATGCTAACCGTGTTTGCTCCCAGCAACGCCTCTGCACAACCTCTGCCCAACCCAAAACACGGCGACCCAACGGACAAGTTCCATCCACTGGAACCATGGCTGCCAACACCAAATGTTTATCGAACCGCTTCAGGTGCGCCGGGTTCGCAGTACTGGCAACAACGTGCCGACTACAAGATCGACATCGCACTGGACGATGAGAATCAATCTCTGAGTGGCACCTGCGAAATCACCTATCACAATCAATCTCCGGACACGCTGGATTATCTGTGGGTCCAATTGGATCAGAACCGATTTAAAAACGACTCGGTCGCCATCACCAGCAAGGCTGCGCCTCGAATCAGCTCGCAAGCGACGTTCAAGTTCGTCGAAACCATGTTAGCGCAGCAAGCCTTTGATGGCGGGTACAAGATCAGCGCTGTGACGAATCCAAGCGGCGAAGAAATCGACCACTTGATCGTCGACACGATGATGCGAGTGGACTTGGCCGAACCACTTCCTCCCGGAAAGTCAACGCAGCTCGCGATTGAGTACAGCTACAACATCGTCGATGCGAAAGTCATCCGTGCTCGCGGTGGTTACGAGTTTTTCGAAGAAGACAAAAACTACATCTACGAAGTCGCCCAGTGGTTCCCACGAATGGCGGCCTACACCGACTACACCGGTTGGCAGCATCATCAGTTTTTAGGCTCTGGCGAATTTACGTTGGAGTTAGGCGACTACGACGTCCGCATCGACGTACCCGCTGACATGGTCGTTGCTTCGACAGGAACGCTTAAAAACACCGACGACGTTCTCAAACCGGAATGGAAGACGCGTTTGGCGAAGATGAAGAAGGGCGAAGATCTTGAATTCATCGTCACGCCAGAAGAAGCCAAAGAGAACGAGAAATCAAAATCCAAAGAACGTGCGACATGGAACTTCACCGCCAAGAACGTTCGTGACTTTGCGTTCGCCGCCAGTCGCAAGTTCATCTGGGATGCGATGCCAGTCAAAGTCGGTGACCAAACCGTTTTGGCGATGTCTTACTACCCCAACGAAGCCGAACCGTTGTGGAGCCAGTACAGCAGTGAATCGATCGCCCACACGTTAGAAGTCTACGGTCGGTACTCGTTCGAATACCCCTACGAAGTCGCGATCAGCGTTAACGGCCCGGTCTACGGGATGGAATACCCGATGATTTGCTTCAATGGCCCCCGTCCCGAGGACGACGGCACGTACAGCAAAGCGACCAAGTACGGATTGATCAGCGTGATCATTCACGAAGTCGGTCACAACTTCTTCCCCATGATCGTCAACAGCGACGAACGCCAATGGACGTGGATGGACGAAGGGCTCAACACGTTCCTTCAGTACCTGACCGAACAAGAGTGGGAAGACAATTACCCTTCCCGACGTGGGCCGCCGGAAAAGATCGTTCCCTACATGCGAGGCAGCAATCAACGTCCGATCATGACCAGCAGCGATGAGATTTTGCAGTTCGGTTCGAACGCGTACGGCAAGCCGGCAACCGCCCTGAACATTCTTCGCGAAACTGTTTTGGGACGGGAGCGATTCGACTATGCGTTCTCGCAATACGCGAATCGTTGGAAATTCAAACGACCAACGCCGAGCGATTTCTTCCGAACGATGGAAGACGCATCGGGAACAGATCTGGATTGGTTCTGGCGAGGCTGGTTCTACAGCACCGATCACGTCGATGTCTCGATCGAAGGCATCGAACTGTATTTGATCGATAGTGGCGATCCCGACGAAGCCGCCGAGCGAAAACGCAAAAAGAAGGATGCTCAGGAAGACACGCTTTCCGACGAACGAAATCGTGCATTACCGCTTCGACGTCGTATTGAATGGCGTCCGGGTTTGAAGGATTTCTACAACGCACCGGACTACGACGAAGACAAAGTCGAGGAAAACGACCGTAAGAACTATCAGAAGTTCTTGGACAAACTCGATGACGAACAACGTGCCATGCTTCGTCGCACGACTCGGTTCTACGTGGTCCATCTGGCGAACAAAGGTGGGTTGGTGATGCCCGTTCCCATGCGGATTCACTACGCCGACAACACCTCGGAAGATGTTCAGTTGCCAGCCGAAATCTGGCGTGTGAACAGCAAGGAAGTGAAACGAATGTTCCTGAGCGAGAAAGAAATCGTTCGTCTGGAGATCGATCCCAAGCGAGAGATTGCCGACACCGATGGCGGCAACAACCACTGGCCGCCCAAGTTAGAACCAAGCCGCTTCAAGCTGTATCAATCCGGCAAATCCAGCAATCCAATGCGGAAGGCAGCCGAGAAAGAGAAGGCCGAAGAGAAGCAAAAGGCTGAGAAAGAAAAGAAGGAAGCCGCGTCCAAAGACGAAGCGTCTGCAAAGGCCGCGAAGAAGTCGGGCGAGGACAAAAAGTCGGGCGAGGAAAAGAAGTCAAAGGACGAAGGCGATGAAGCTGAACCGAAATCGGCTAAGAAAGAAGCTGCCAAGGAGAAGCCAGCCAAACCTGAGTCGGAGGAAGAACCCGCGAAGGAAGCAGGTGAGGGAGCTAACGATGCAGACGCGGCGGAGGCGTCTGACGAATGATCGCGGTTGTCACCACTTGCTGGCTTGCTCTGAGTGGGATGCTTCTGCATCCCACCCAAGAGACGTTGTGCGAACTTCAGTGGAATCAGGAGACCAAGCGAATCGAAATTGCGTTTCGCTTGTCGCTTGCCGATGAAGAACGCTTGATGAAGGAAGCCGAAGTGGCTCTTTCAAAATCACGCGAACGCGGCACAGAGGAGACAGCCGGCGAAAAGTCGGCTCCACGGTTGAAGCCGCAGCAACTGGCGTTTGGTCGGCACATGACGTTTGGCAACGACGACGCGTGCCTGCCCGCACCGGCGTTTGCAAACGCTGCGAAGTATCGCTGGGTGGGCCGCCGAGAAGAAGGCATCCACGTGTGGTGGTTCGCCGAATTCGCGGTGTCGAAAACCGACAAGACCGAGATCAATCTGCCCAGCCATGTGCGATGTGATTTGTTCGTCGACACCGCTAGAAACACCGTGCACCCGAGTGGTCATGGACCTCACGACGCGTTTCAAAACACGTTCGTGATTCTGGGGCATCCAGTCCCGGTTTCCGCCGTGATCACACCGCGAGAACCGGTTGCTGAGTTGAAATGGCCTGACTGAACTCGATTGGTCGGTTCAGTCGGCCAAAATGCAAACGTTTCCGGGCGGGCTCAAGCCGCCATTCGTGCGTTCTGAGGCGATGCCTTGGCCGATCTGCCAGCACTGGCGGTTTCTTGAGCCAGTACCTCTTCGGCGAGCGATTGGTAGTCAACCGCTCCGTTGCTGTCGCTGGAGTAATCGAAGATCGACTGCCCAAAGCTGGGAGCTTCCGCCAATCGAATGTTACGACGAATGCGAGTGTCAAAGAACTTGGCACCGGTGAAAAATTCGCGGCCGTCTTTCGACGCGGCAAAGAATTCGTCGATATCAGTGCTGACTTCGGCGGCCAGGCGTGTGTTCGCATCGTACATGCACAACACAACTCCGCTGAGACGCAGTTTGTTGTTCATGCGTCGCGAAACGACTTCGATCGTTCGCAGTAGTTTCGACAATCCGTGCAGCGCCAAAAAGTGTGGCTGAAGCGGCAAAAAGACTTCTTCGACCGCGACCAAAGCATTCAACGTGAGCACGCCCAAGCTGGGCGGGCAATCCAACACCAAGTAGTCGAAGTCTTCTTCGTCGTCGGCGAGCTTGTCGCTCAAAATCATTTCGCGACCAACTTCACCGGCCAACTCCATTTCAGCGGCGGCCAAGTCCAAGTTGGACGGGACGACGAACAGGTTTTCACCGACTTGTTGTCGAGCTTCTGAGAGCGATACATCACTGCACAGAACTTCGTACATCGACGGAACACTTCCATCGATCGCGGTGATTCCAAGGTGCAATGACGCGTGGGCTTGTGGATCCAAATCCATCACACAGACGCGACGACCGGATCGAGCGAGAGCGGCGGCCAAATTGACGCTGCTGGTCGTTTTGCCCACACCACCTTTTTGATTGATGACTGCGATTGATCGCATGATGGCAATGCTCCTGAGTTACAAATGGTTAGTGTCGTGCGTGTAGATGGATCCGATCCAAATCTGACAACCAATCAAGCGGTGCGAAGGTCGCTGCCCAATTCTTGGTATGCCAGAAGGACTTCGTACAAATCGGAGTCGATTCGTACCACGTCATCTGCGAAATCCATCAGCCAAGTTCGGTTGCTCTGGGCGGCGTCGATCAACAATCGAGCCACTTGTGACAGCGGAAGAGAAACGGTTTTGGGCGTTCCCAATCCAGCCATTCGGTCCAGTTCCATATTGCGGCGAGCTTGCTTCAGGTCGGTGGAATCCGTTTTCGATTGGTGACGTGCGGTGAGGGATGTCACAGAGAGTCATTCCATTGACGAGAGTTTCGGTTGGCATGGCCGCGAAGATTGGCAACCCGATGATCAGGATGTAACAAGCCAAGCGGGTTCGACGCCAGGGCGTCGCGTGAAAGAAGTATCGACTGTGCCGATTGGGTAACTTGAGTGAAATTTGCGGGCGAATCACAAAGCTTGAACCCGATGTCGAAAACTCTCACAAATTTCTCTGTTTTCGGGACCAAATCGCTCGCTCATCCGTCCAATCAACTCGCTGCGATTCACTTCGCAATCACTTTCCTTGTTGAAGGGTGCAGTCCAAAGCGATCATGATGTGAGTTCCCACTTAATTCCCCCACGCGACGGACTTCTGCGATGCCCGCTCAACCACCGCCTTCCTCTGAAGCAACCAACGCGACGACGGGGGCTCAGAACGCGACGACTGATCAGCCGACGACTTCCATTCGGCAATCCATTATGGGCTGGTGTTTCAAACCGATGCCGGTGATGACGTTGGCCGCCGAAGCGAAGAAGATTGGCTACGTGGCGCTCGAAGGTGTCGGTGCAGAGCACTATCCGGCGATTCGAGAATTGGGTTTGGAGATCTCGTTGGTTGGCAGCCATGGATTCCAAAAGGGGCCGCTTGATCCTGCGAATCATCAAGCCGTTGAGAAATCGCTTCGACACGGAATCGACCTCGCGGTGAAGTTCGGTGCTCCTTCCGTCATCACCTTCGCCGGAATGCGGACACCCGGCATCACTGAAGAAGCCGCCTTCCGAAATTGCGTGTCCTGTTGGAAACGCGTGGCACCTTACGCGGAGCAGAACGGAATCCAGATCGTGCTGGAACACCTCAACAGCGTCGACGATTCCCATCCGATGAAAGGGCACCCCGGATACTGGGGCGATGATATCCACCGCTGCGTGGATTTGATCCGAGCGGTCGATTCGCCAGCCATGAAACTGCTTTTCGACATTTATCACGTGCAAATCATGCACGGGGACGTGATCCGTCAACTACGCCGTTATCACGAATTTGTGGGGCATTATCACACCGCCGG
>NZ_NIZW01000005.1 GCF_002727185.1 Rhodopirellula bahusiensis | reverse complement strand
CGCCAAACCAATCAAGTACCGGCACGATGTAAACAAAGAAATCGAAACCACATGACAAAAACCACTTGTCAAACCTAGGACTTCATAGTCGGTACGGATCACCGGGCGGCGGCGGAAGATTAAGCCATTGCGAAAACGCTAACCACCGCCGCTCCGGTGCATCCGATGGTTATCCGCCAGCTTGGGGTCAACTAGTAACGCGTCGACCGCACGAAACGCATGTCGTCGCTTGGGGTGTGCGCAACAATCGACCGCAGAAACAACAGGGTGGCCCATGTGCCGTAACGAGATGATGCCAAACCGAATTTGGTGAGTCAAGTAAAACGCCGGTGAACATATGGTAGCACGCGATCACGTGCCACAGTGCCCGGGCCATGGCTGGTTCATCGCCGTTTGGCCGGACAGGCGTAGGTAACCCACGCGAACCAGCCTTTGCATCCAGTATCGTCATTGCTCGCGAGGGGTCGGTGTACGATTTTACGGCGTGGGCTCTTGAGAGCACGTCAATCTCGTCTTCCTCAAGCATTGGCATATCCGCGTCACATCGCCAGCAGTAGTGAACCTTCATGTGATCTCAGTCGGATAACGGTACACATCACCGAGTCGGGACGGTTGATGTTCCATTTGAAAAAGCCCGCAAGCCCGACTTCGGTGCATGTGATGGTTATCCGCCATCTTGGGTCGAGGTGGGGGACGTGTTTGGAAAGGATGCCCGAACGTTCGGATCAGCCAAAAGGCGGAGTGACCAGACACCAAAAGGGATGCCAACGATCATGAACGGTGTGATAAATGGAATGCAAGCAAGAGAAGAGCCGAGTCGAGCCATGAAGTGTGATTCAAGAAACCCAAGCTTGGCGGCACCGATCGCAATAAGCATGAGACACGCAAATTGAAGGCAGCCGATGGATAGTCCAACGTAGTCATGCGATACGGAGCCACCGCGAGATACGACGACAACGGCCGAGACGAGGTAGATTGCGACGAAAACGGATTGGATCGACGCCATGACGATAAGGGCAGTCGCAGGGCGTGACACGCGAGCCTTGATTGCATCTCGGTCGTTCGCTGGCGTTGCCGCGCTGGAAGCAGGTGGTGTGTATGGATTGGTCATGCAGGTGCGAGCGCCCATCGGTCAGTCGGATAACGGTAGTGATCACCGGGTCGGGAGAGAAAATTTTGCCATTGCCAAGTCGCCCGCAAGCCCGACTCCGCGTGCATCACATGGTTATCTAAATCACGAGGCGTCTGTCTCGGGGTGGCGTGAGAGGAACAGTGGTTTGGGATTCGTTAAACTGAGAGAGCGCGGATCGGGTCGCGGAGACCGTTTGCGGATTGGTGCGTGTGACACTTCAGCGTCACATAGCCCGCTGGTTATCTTGGTCCTGCTCGACTCTTGACGTTGGCACTGATGGCGCGCTGGTCTGTTTTCGCAGGCCAGCACGACCTCGCTGGAGAACCTAACGACCGGTATGTCGAGTACGCCCGATCCGCGCTTTCTAATTTCCAAGCTCACACTCGGAGATTCAATTATGCCACGCAAAAAGGATCGGTACAAGCAAAACGGTGCCGTCAACAAGCGGGCCACCAACAAGCTGCCTCTTGGAGAGCAAGGCAAGACCCTGCCGCCGCGATCGGGGCTGCCAGTTGACAACGCGCCCTCGCCAATCAAGGACATGGAAAAGGTGAACCTCCATGCCGCGGGAATCGACATCGCCTCGGGAGTTCACTACGTCGCGGTGCCAGAAGGACGAGATGATACGGGACACGTGAAATCGTTCGGGGCGTTCACCGCCGACTTGGAAGCCATTGCCGATTGGCTAACCGCTTGCAAGATCGAAACCGTCGCGATGGAGTCCACCGGCGTTTACTGGATCCCGCTGTTTGAACTGCTTGAGCAACGCGGCTTTCACGTCATCTTGGTCGAGCCCAGCCAAGTCAAGAAGTTTCGCCGCAAGACCGACGTCTTGGACTGTCAATGGATCCAAACGCTTCACACGTTTGGCTTGCTGACCGGGTCGTTCCGTCCTGAAGACCGGATCGTCGTGCTTCGCAGCTATATGCGTCAACGCGAAACGCTGACGAAGGATTGTGCACGCTACGTCCAGCGGATGCAAAAGGCGATGGAGCAAATGAACTTGAAGTTGACCGGTGTGATCAGCGATATCTGCGGCGTGACAGGCATGCTGATCATCGGGGCGATCCTTGACGGCGAGCGTGATCCGCACAAGTTGGCCGCACTTCGAAACGAGAAGTGCAAGAACGATGAGGCGACGATTGCATTGGCTTTGCAGGGTAACTATCGGCAAGAGCACCTGTTCTCACTTCGCCAGAGCGTCGATATGTACCGAGTCTTTCACCAGAAGATGGTCGAAGTTGATCGCGAAATTGAAAGCTATCTCTCGCAGTTCGAAGACAAGTCTGACGGCCAACCGCTGCCCAAGTTGCCTCGCAGCAAGCAACGCAGCAAACGCGTCAATGAGCCCAAGTTCGACACCCGCAAACTGCTCTATGAAATGCTGGGCGTGGACCTAACGGAAATCGACGGCGTCAAAGGTCATTCGGCTTTGGAGATTGTCTCGGAGATCGGCACCAACGTCGACGCCTTCCCAACCGAGAAGCACTTCGTGAGCTGGCTGAGCCTGTGTCCGGAAGTCTTCAAGAGTGGCGGAAAGGCACCGAAGAAGGGCAGAAGCCCGACCCATCGCAGTGGCAACCGAGTCGCTCAATCGCTTCGAGTCTGCGCCCAAACGTTACTGCGATCGAAGTGTGCGTTGGGGGCGTTCGGTCGTCGGATCAAGAGTCGTGACGGTGCAGCCAGTGCGGTAACAGCGATCGCTCGCAAACTTGCGATCATCATTTACAACATGATCAAAACGGGCCGAGCCTACAAAGACATCGGAGCCGAGGCATATGACGCACGCTACCAAGATCGCTTGATTCGAAACCTACAGCGTCGTGCCGAAGCACTGGGTTGTGAGCTGATTCCGAGCGAAGCACTTTAGCGCCCACCGCCGACATCAAGAATGAATCAATCGACTCGCCAGCAAGCGAGCCTGCTACCGGTACATCTGGGTGTCACCCAAAGCGTCCAAAAACACATCATCGCACAACAACCAAAGCACGTTGACAATCCCTTCGACCAGCCATCGTCACTATCAACGATGGCAACACTCACTGGATACCTGTTGTTCCTGGAGATCCACCGATTGCAGGCCTAGCGGGAACGGATTTGGGCGCATCATACGACCATCCCTTCTTCATCCAGACGTTCGACTCATCGCCGAAATAGACGCCACCAAACGCCGATTCAGGACCATAGAAGGTGATGTGAGGGCCTCCGTCGCCGGCCGCTACCTTAGACAGCTTGAAGGCGTTCGTTCCGCGTTTCACTTTCATCCGTTGTGAATCAAGTTCAGTCGAGATTTCCGCTGGATCGTTGGGCTTCGGGTTTCGCGTCGTGTAGAAGCATAGCCTCGCTTCATCCGTTGAGTTCAGCGTGTAGGTTCCGGTAACCGTAATTGTTGCACCTGCCTCGAATCCGTCGCCGGATGAGGTAACCGACTCAATGGTCACATTGTCACCGTTGAAGAACTGGGCCTCTCCGATACGAAAGGCAACGGGGTTGTCAGCCATCGCAGCATTGGTCGTAAGGATCGACAGTGTGGAAAGCATCGCAAAGGTTCTGATGTTCATTTCGGCTCTCGGGGGAAGGAAGACAATCGGATTTCAGTCGGATAACGGTAGCCGTAACCGGGGACGGCGAGTTGATTTTCCATTTGTAAACGCCTGATGCCGTCCTCCGGTTCACGGCATGGTTACCCGCGGTATTCCGGCCAACGAGAAAGGTCAGGCCCCAAATCCAAGATTGTGGTCAACGGTCGATCGTCACCACAATTGAGCCTGCAATTGTATGCCATGGCGGTGCCATTTGAAATGTTGAGCGACCAAGAGAAGGCGCGTTCAAGATCACCGGATGCGGCATAGGTCCGAATTATGGTTGCCATGTCGGGAATCGAGTCGCAGACATTCGCATCCGTGACGTCGTGTATTGAAACAGTACGCGGTGAAAACGGTTTGCTTGGATCAACAAGCATGAACGCGTAGCAACCGCGTAGTGAGTCCTCCGATCCAATTAGTGCGATCCCATCGGTAGCACCGTGCAACGTGACACCGCCGTCCATGCCGGCGTCGCCATCGACTTCGAGAAAGTAGTCGGGTGCAAACGTCATGCGTGCCAAAAATCGCTCAACATCATTGATGGTTGGAGCAAGGACGTGTTCATCAGTGTCTCGAATTGACATTGAGAACATAGTCAACACAGATTGGCGTGCACTTCAGTCGGGTAACGATTGGAATCACCGGGCCGGACCGATGGAGTCTCGACTAGCTGAAACCGCCTCACCCGGCTCCGGTGCATTCCTTGGTTATTTGCTTGTCAGTTCATCGAGATGCGAGGTGGCCATGGCAAGTCGTCGTCCGCTTCATTGTCGCGCACGAGCTCGAATGCAACGAGGTGATCCCAGTCGAATCGATAGATGTGGCTCGTGGCCGTGGTGTTCAATGAGAGAATGAGCAAGTCCGGGTTGTTGTAGTTGACCTCGAGCGTCTCGGTGTCGCCAACGATCCGGAGGCCACCTGTGAATATGGATGCCACGGTGTACCCTTCGCGCGGAACATACATGTCCTCGCCCGCCTCGTGGTAAACGGGGTGCGGCGTTAAGAAGAACTGGATGTGCTTTTTCCAGGATTCGGCGTCCATTCCGTTTGCAGCGTTTGGAGTAGGGGTATATCAAGTGCAAATAACGTCCGGCGTCACCGGGCGGGGAGAGTAAAGTTGTCCATTTCAAATCCGGTCGCAAGCCCCGCTCCGTGTGCACGCCATGGTTATCCGTCAGCCTGGGATGCCGTGCGTATGACACCGGAGCGAGCCAATCCAGCCGATATTGCACCAATCGCAAAACCGCCGACGGCGGCACCTCCACCATACATCAGTACAATCAGGACGACAGCCGTCGGCACGTCGATGTATGAATTCTCGCTTGAGGGCCACCCGGACACAAGCGTGTAGTACGCGGCATGAGCGATCATCGTTGCGACGACGAAAGTCATCATCCACGCGAAGGCTGCAAGAGTGCAAGCCCCTATTAATTTGGCCCCACACGGCGTCCCATTACGAACCCAACGCACAGCTAGGAACAGCGACATCGTAAATGTTGCACAAGAAAGAGCGGCGACCGGATGGCGATTGAAAATTCCCATGTGCAATGCTGAGGCAGTCAAAAACGCGATAAGTGTGGCGAGGTCAAATCGCATCAGCGGTCTTCATTCGGATAACGTTACGCATCAACGGGGACGGGCGAAAGACTTGCAAGCAGACGAGAAAACGAACCACCCGTCCTCCGTTGCATGCGATGGTTATTCGCCAGTTTCGTTTCGGTCATGAGTAAGTATAGGCGTGTTCGGTGCAACGACCGCATGCGCGCCGCGACTCCGGCGATCGTGTTTGGCAACGTCTATCGACGGAATGCCTAAGCCAGCACCGATCCCAGCGGCAATGGTCACAATGATCAGTCGACGTAAATCTAGAACGGGAAGCCCCGCCAATGCAAGCGTGATGGGCCGATGGTCTGAAAAAAGCAACCACACCAGCAGGACTACGCCGGATGCTGCGACAAGGTGCATCGCCGGCAGTGCGGTCAATGCCAGGGTGTACGCGGTCGAAAAAACCAGCAGCGTGACAGCAGTGAAGCGAAGCGTTGAGTTCGATTTGGTGTCCACGGCTTGCAACGAGTAAACAGCGATTGGATTTCAGTCGAATAACGACCGCGATAACCGAGTCGCGGCGATTGATTTTCCATTGTCAAAAACGACGGCTCCGCGACTTCGGTTGATTGCATGGTTATGCGTCGATCTGTGCCGGTGACCAATCCCAAAGTTTTCCAATTTCGTCTGCGAATCGCCACCAACACCGTTTCATTTCGAAGTGTCCCCAATCAGTCGCCGATTGCCAAGATTCAACCCAGGCAGACAGCATGAAAACCCGTTCGACAGGACGCCAGTATATCAGATTTCGGTTCCCGAACGCGCTTCCGACTCGGCCACCGCGATAGTCAAAAAATCCAGATTGAACGCCCGCATCAAAGAAAGCCTGACATATCGGTCGTGAATGTCCAAAAACAGTTACTCGATGCCGCTCAGATTCAGGACGCGATGAACCGTAGCTCTCGGTTACGTAGCGAGTCCAATCGGGTCTCCGTTCTGATTCCCAAATCACACCACCGTGTTCAGTCACACGAATAGTTCGATCTGGTTTTCCATGGCGATTCTTGGATGGTTCACCAGTGATGACTCCATCAGATTCAAGCCGATCCAATGTGGTGATGAGTGTTTCGTCATCGAGCCCGTGTTCCGGGTAGTTGAATTGATACGGAAAGATGTCGTTGTAATACATCGATCGAATCCCGCCCAGCATTGCGACCTTGTCAAGGATCAGCAGTTCAGAGTCAGTGAGGTCAGTCGATCCAGTGCGTTCAATTCGTTCTGGCATTTCATAACGGTTTAGCGCGTAGACGCATAACGATTGAGTTCACCTGCTTAGCAACGAAAAAATTTTACGCTTGCTAGCAGGCGTGATGCTAAGCGGGTGCAACGACTTGGTTGTACTGTGCCGCCGGGGCCCGTGCTACGTCGAGCCGCTGTCGTCTTAGTGTTTTATCGGTGACGCGGTCGCTCAGCAAGGCAATCGCCACGCTTTGGAGTGGACTCAAGCCGAGCTGAAAATGCACCTTCGGTATCGTCGGTGGAAGAATCGGTCGTGTCGAAGAACGCATCATGCGATCTGTCCAAGGGTTCGTGTGACAAACGCGGAACTCGGTGGAGAACGCCCCGGATGGAATGAATGGTGGCTGACCAGCAGCGTCCCACATTCAGGACAGCGACAAGCTTGGTCCATTCCAGCGGCGTCACAGACTTCCTGCCATGTCTTCGGTTCCTCGGAACCTGGATCGTAGCAGCCGCCGAGTGTCTGATGCGCTTGCACAAGCCCTGAGTGCTGGTTCCCACTGTAGAGCCCAAAGCCGCGCACGCATTGGTAGCGACGCGGCGGAACATGTTCCAGCCAACGCAGCAAGAAAGTGTAGGTTGGCAGGCGAGTCACGGCTTGTCGCTTTCCGTCGCCCCCTTCGAGTTCACTGAGGCGGTATCGAAACACAACTTGCCCATCACGTTCCTCGAGCAACCGTGAGTTCCCGATCGGACCGCCACGCAGGTAGCGGGCAAGATAGGTCACGACACTGGCGCCACCTGCATAGGCATCAAAGACTTTGACGTTCCAAGGGTCACTCAATTTGTAAAGCAACGCATAGAACTGGTTGCGTGTCCAACCCGGTGGCAATTGGATCTTGCCAGCGACCACCATCTCTCGCAGCAACGCCTTGAACTTGCCACGGAACTTGGTCATCACAACCTTGCGGGGCAACAGGCACTTCTTCTTGGCAGCGACCCACGTTCCGTCTTCAGTCAGTCCGCCGGCAGAAACCAAGACATGCAGATGCACGT